>JAVRPX010000750.1:0-4094 GCA_032161985.1 Mycobacterium sp. | reverse complement strand
ACACCTTGCGCTCACGGGCGCGGACCAGCACCGGTTTGAGGATCTGGGCGAGCACCATCGCGTCGTCGAGTGCATCGTGCGGCTTCATCTGGGTGATGCCCCAATGCGACGCCAGCGTCTCCAGCCGCAGATTCTCGGTGCCCAGCTCGAGCCGACGGGTCAGCTCGACCGTGCACATCACCGTGTCGACGGGCAGCTGGGCCCCGACCAGTTCGGCCTCGGCGGCCAGGAACGAGTAGTCGAAACCGACGTTGTGGGCGACGAGCGTGCGGCCCTTCAACAGCTCGACGAGTTCGCCGACGACGTCGCCGAAGGAGGGCTGACCCTGCAGCATTTCGGTGGTCAGGCCGTGCACGTGGGTGGGACCAGGATCGACGCCGGGGTTGAGCAGGGAGTACAGGCTTTGCTCGACGTTGCCGTCGTCGCCGAGGGCCAGGGCGGCGACGCTCACGACGCGGGCCTGCCCTGGGCGGAAGCCCGAGGTCTCGACGTCGACGACGGCCCAGCCCGCGCCGGGTTCGGCTGCCGGCCGGCCCCAGGTTTGGCTCACATTTCGAGGATGGCACGTTGCGGTGACAAATCTCTGTCACCGCCCGATCGCTCGGCAGCGTGTCGGCTCCCTAAGATGCCGGGGGTGGTCACCACTCGTGGACGTGTCGCGCTTGCGGCCGGGACAGGCGCGCGATGGGCGTCGCGGGTCACCGGGCGCGGTGCAGGCGCGATGATCGGTGGTCTGGTGGCGATCACGCTGGACAAATCGATCCTCCGGCAGCTCGGCGAGGGCCGTCGCACGGTCGTCGTCACCGGGACGAACGGCAAGTCCACCACCACCCGGATGACCGCCGCGGCGCTGGGAACACTCGGCCCCGTCGCCACCAACGCCGAGGGCGCCAACATGGACGCCGGATTGGTGGCGGCGCTGGCGGGGTCACGGTCGGCGTCGTTGGCGGCGTTGGAGGTCGACGAGATGCACGTGCCGCACGTGGCCGACGCCGTCGACCCGGCGGTGATCGTGCTGCTGAACCTGTCGCGCGATCAGCTGGACCGCGTCGGGGAGATCAACCACATCGAGCGGACGCTGCGCGGCGGGCTGGCCCGTCATCCGTCGACCGTGGTGGTCGCCAATTGCGATGACGTGCTGATGACGTCGGCGGCCTACGACAGCACCCATGTGGTGTGGGTGGCCGCAGGCGGCGGCTGGGCCAACGACTCGGTGAGCTGTCCACGGTCCGGCGAGATCATCGTGCGCGACGGAAGCCACTGGTACTCGACAGGAACCGATTTCAAGCGACCCAGCCCGCAGTGGTGGTTCGACGACGCGAATATCTATGGTCCAGAAGGGCTTTCGTTGCCGATGACGCTGGCGCTGCCAGGGACAGTGAACCGGGGCAACGCCACCCAGGCGGTGGCGGCGGCGGTGACGCTGGGCGCCGATCCGGCCGCCGCGGTGGCCGCGGTGTCGGGGGTCGACGAGGTGGCAGGCCGTTACAGCACGGTCCAACTCGGCGCGCATTCCGTTCGAATGCTGCTGGCCAAGAACCCGGCCGGCTGGCAGGAGGCGCTGTCGATGGTGGACACCGACGCCGGCTCGGTGGTGATCTCGGTCAACGGTCAGGTGCCCGACGGCGAGGACCTGTCGTGGCTGTGGGACGTCAACTTCGAGCATTTCGTCGATCATCCCGTGGTGGCCGCGGGTGAGCGCGGGACGGATCTCGCTGTGCGGCTTGGCTATGCGGGCGTCGAACACACATTGGTCCACAACGCCGTGGAAGCCATCACGTCGTGCCCGCCGGGACATGTCGAGGTCGTCGCCAACTACACGGCGTTCCTCTCCCTGCAACGAGCGGTGTCGCGACATGCGTGACTCGGCGGTCCGGATCGGGCTGGTGCTGCCCGATGTGATGGGCACATACGGCGATGGCGGCAACGCCGTGGTGTTGCGGCAACGGTTGCAGCGAAGGGGGTTTGACGCCGAGATCGTCGAGATCACACTGTCGGACCCGGTGCCGTCGGAGCTCGACCTCTACACGTTGGGCGGGGCGGAGGACTACGCGCAACGCCTGGCGACCAAGCACCTTTTGCGTTACCCCGGTTTGCAGCAGGCGGCCGCCCGGGGCGCGCCGGTGCTGGCCATCTGTGCAGCGATCCAGGTGCTGGGGCACTGGTATGAAACGTCGTCCGGTGAGCGGGTCGACGGGGTGGGGCTGCTGGACGTCACCACGTCGCCGCAGCCCGAGCGCACCATCGGCGAGGTCGTGTCGCAGCCGGTGGTGCCGGGATTGTCCGAGCGGTTGACGGGCTTCGAAAACCACCGTGGCGGAACGGCTCTCGGCGCAGCAGCCAAGCCGCTCGCCAAGGTGATCAGTGGCGCAGGCAACCGCGCAGGCGACGGCATCGACGGCGCGGTGCAGGGCAGTGTGGTGGCCACGTACCTGCATGGCCCGTGCCTGGCCCGCAATCCGGAGCTGGCCGATCTCCTCTTGAGCCGTGTCGTCGGCGAATTGGCCCCGCTGGAGATCGGCGAGGTGGCCCAGCTGCGCCGCGAACGCCTGGCTGCCCCGCGCCGCGCCTAGGCCGCACTGTTTCGCCCAAACGAACGAACGGGCGCGAGAGTGCGAGTGAATTGCACCATTTTGTCGATCTCGGCGCCGCCGCGGCGAAGCCATGACTCATGTACGCGCTCAAGCACCTCTGCGCGTCGGTCTTCGGCGATCACCCGGATCACCTCCCAGCCGCGATTTTCGATCTTTGGCAGGCGACGGAAGTCCTTCACGTATTGGCGCCGATCAGTGCGATGCTGATCGCCGTCATATTCGACTGCGAGCTCAAGGTGCCGCCACCCCATGTCGAGGAAGGCGAACGGCACGCCGGCGTCGTCGAACAGCGGGATTTGCGTCTCCGGTATCGGAAAGCCGCCGTCTATCAACAGCAGTCGCAGCCGACTCTCTCTTGGTGACGCGGCGCCGGCGTCGACCAGAGGCAGTAGTTCGCGGAGTTGACGGACGCCTCGAACGGGGCCATAGCGGCGCATCAACGCAGTCACCTCCTCCGCCCGAAACGGCGCTGCACGCATCAGGGCGTCGAGCCGCGCCAATGCTGCCTGGCGTTGCAAGTACCGGCCGATGTCGAAGGCGGTCCTGGCAAGCGTCGTCACCGGAAGCCCGTCAACCGTGGTGATCTCGTCGTCACCTATTCGGTCCATCCGAACTATCAACCCCGACTGCTTGCGCCGTTCGTTCACCAGGATCTCGATCGATTCGCCGTCGTCCACCCACTCGGCACCGTGCAACGCCGATGCGGCGACACCCGCGACCACGCCGGCCCGGTCCGATGTCAACCATGCGCCCACTGCTCTGTCCCGCAAGGTCGGTGTCGCCCACTTAGGGATATACGCTCCCCGGAACATCGGCCGATACCAGCGCCGCAGATCGTTGCGCGACATCCCGGCTCCGAGTGCCTCCCTGCCTAGAAATACCTCAGTCATGGCCGCATCGTCGACCACGGGTCCGACAACTCGCCGAGATCAACGAAATGGTGCGTTTTACTCGCACTTTTGCGCCCGTTTGTTCGTTTGGGCGCAAGAAGCTAGACCATTGCGCGGCGGCCGGCCAGCGCCCGGCCAAGTGTGAGCTCGTCAGCGAACTCCAGGTCGCCGCCCATTGGCAACCCGGACGCGATGCGCGTCACGGTGAGGCCGGGGATGTCGCGCAGCATCCGCATCAAGTACGTCGCAGTCGCCTCACCCTCGGTGTTCGGATCGGTCGCGATGATCACCTCGGCGACATCCACGCCGTCGACACGTTCGCCAATCCTGTTGAGTAGCTCGCGGATTCGCAATTGCTCAGGCCCGACACCGGACAGTGGATCGAGAGCCCCACCCAGTACGTGGTAACGGCCGCGGAATTCACGCGTGCGCTCGACGGCCTGCACATCCTTCGGTTCCTCGACGACACACACCACAGAGGCATCTCGGCGTGCATCGGAACAAATTCGGCAGCGGTCCTCGTCTGAGACGTTTCCGCACACCGCACAAAATTTCACGCCGTCGCGCACCTTGCCCAAAACCGCGGTGAGCCGGTCGATGTCGGGTGGCT
>JAVRPX010000749.1:0-4478 GCA_032161985.1 Mycobacterium sp. | reverse complement strand
CCTCCGTGAGGTACTTGGAGAAGATGTCCTGTGCCGCTTCGGCATCCGGCCGCTCGATCTTGATCTTGACGTCCAGTCGGCCGGGCCGCAGGATCGCCGGATCGATCATGTCCTCGCGGTTGGAGGCACCGATCACGATCACGTTCTCCAGACCCTCGACACCGTCGATCTCGGACAGCAGCTGCGGGACAACGGTCGTCTCGACGTCCGAGCTCACGCCCGTGCCACGGGTACGGAAGATCGAGTCCATCTCGTCGAAGAACACGATCACCGGCGTGCCCTCCGACGCCTTCTCCCTGGCGCGCTGGAAGATCAGCCTGATGTGGCGCTCGGTCTCGCCGACGAACTTGTTCAGCAGCTCCGGGCCCTTGATGTTGAGAAAGTACGACTTCGCCTCCCGCGCGTCGTCGCCACGGACCTCGGCCATCTTCTTGGCCAGCGAATTGGCCACCGCCTTGGCGATCAGCGTCTTGCCGCATCCGGGCGGGCCGTACAGCAGCACACCCTTGGGCGGACGCAGCGAGTACTCCCGGTAAAGCTCCTTGTGCAGGAACGGCAATTCGACGGCGTCGCGGATCTGCTCGATCTGGCGGCTCAGGCCGCCGATGTCGAGGTAGCTGACGTCGGGAACCTCTTCGAGGACCAGATCCTCGACCTCGGCCTTGGGGATGCGCTCGAACGCGTACCCGGCTTTGGTGTCCACCAGCAGCGAGTCGCCTGGGCGCAGCTTGCGCGGCCGCAGATCGTCGTCGACTTCGTCGTCGTAGCCGTCGGGCAGGTGGTCGCCGGCCACCAACGGCTCGGCCAGCCAGACGATTCGCTCCTCATCGGCGTGACCGACCACCAGCGCGCGATGGCCGTCGGCGAGAATCTCGCGCAGAGTGGATATCTCACCAACGGCCTCGAAGTTGCCGGCCTCGACGACAGTGAGCGCCTCGTTGAGGCGCACGGTCTGGCCCTGCTTGAGCGTCTTGGTGTCGATGTTCGGCGAGCACGTCAGGCGCATTTTGCGGCCAGAGGTGAACACGTCGACAGTGTCATCGTCTTGCACGGAAAGGAGCACGCCATACCCGCTCGGCGGCTGACCCAGCCGGTCGACCTCCTCGCGCAGCGCCAGCAACTGCTGACGGGCCTCCTTGAGGGTCTCCATCAGCTTCGCGTTACGGGCGGCAAGCGAGTCGATCCGCGCCTCTAGCTGGTGCACATCGCGGGCGCTGCGCAGTCCACTTTGCGGACCTACCGCGTTCTCCAGCTGCTCGCGCAGGACTGCGGCTTCGCGACGCAGTTCCTCCAACTCGGCGGCTTCATCGCTGGACATCGGTGATCCGAACGCTTCAGAACGCTCTGACTCATTCATGTGGCGCCCCTTCCCGCACCGGAAGTTGGTGCAGTAACAACTTCAACGCTACCGGCGATTCAGCCTTTGTGTGCGGTGTAGGAATTCGACACACCAGCAACACTGTTAACCTCTCTGGTGAGTTGGGCCGATCGAAAGGACAACCGTGACCCTGAAAACCCTCGTTACCGGCATGGCAGCAGCCGCAATGGTGGCCGGTGCGGCGGCAGGTGTGACTTCCGTTGCATCTCCCGCTGTGTCGTCCGCTCCGGCCGTGCAACCGGTCGTGTGGGACATTCCGATGCCGCAGGCACCGGCGCCAGATTTGCAGTCACCGCTCTTGCAGACGCTGCAAGCCCTCGCCGGGGGCGGCTCGTTCAGCGGTAAGGCGTCCTACATCCAGGGCGGCATCGGCCGGATTGAAGGCATCGCCGCCGACCGGGCCTACAACCGGGCGGCCGCGGAGGGCAAATTCCCGCTGACCTTCAACATCGCCAATATCGACTCCGACGGCGGCGTGGCCAACGCCGACGTCACCGCAACGTCTGCCCTTGGGACGACCGCCACCCAGAACGTCCAGTTCGTGGCTGGCCCTAGCCCCACGGGCTGGCAGATCGGCAAGGCATCCGCCTTGAACCTGCTCTCGGCGGCCAGCTGATCCACCGAGTGCATCGCACCTGTGCTGCAGTCCTGGGCGCCGTCACGATAGTGGCGGCGCCCGGGCTTAGCGGCTGCAGTGCTGACACGAGTTCCGCACCGAGCCCGACTCCCGTTCCTCTCACCAAGCCCCCGACCGTTTCGCCGTCGCCGACCGATGCAGGGGCGCCATTGCCGTCGCCGACCGCGCTGACCGACGTGTTGGCCCGGCTCGCCGACCCCGCCATCCCCGGCACGGACAAGGTCGGTCTCGTGCAAAGCAGCACGCCTGCCGACGCTGCGGCACTGGACAGGTTTGCAAAGGCGCTGCGCGACAGCGGGTACACACCGTTGACCTTCGAGGCAGGCGATCTCACGTGGGCGCAGGACCAACCGGGCAACGTGAACGCCAACGTCACCATCAACGCCGCCAACCCGCAGGGCCCCGGCCGAGACATGACGTTCCCGATGGAGTTCTGCCCGCAGGGTGACACGTGGCAACTGACCCGGCAGACGGCCGACTTGCTGCTCCAGCTCGGCGAGCAGCCAACCGCCACGCCGACTCCCTGAGCGCGCCGGCGTGTGGATCGGCTGGCTGGAGTTCGATGTGCTGCTGGGTGATGTGCGCTCGCTGAAGCAGAAGCGCTCCGCTATCCGTCCGCTGATCGCCGAGTTACAGCGCAGATTCGCGGTGTCCGCGGCCGAGACGGGAGCCCAGGACCTGCACCGCCGCGCCAACGTCGGGATGGCGGTGGTGTCAGCCGATCGAGGGCACGTCGTCGACGTGCTCGATGCCGCCGAGCGCCTGGTGGCATCGCGTCCGGAGATCGAATTGCTTTCCGCCCGCCGAGGACTCCGGCGCAGCAGCGACGACTAGACGCTCCCGCCGAGTTGACGCTTGCGCCGCAGCGGCATGGGCGTAACCGCGCCCGGTGCCAATTTGCGCACGCTGATCAGAAAGGCCGTGTGCCCGCGCATCGTGTGTTGTGGACGCACCGCTAGGCCGACGACGTGCCAACCGCGTTGCATGCTCTCCCAGGCCCTCGGCTCGGTCCAGCACTGCTGCTCGCGCAGCGCTTCCACTGTGCGCGACAGCTGCGTGACGGTGGCAACGTAGATCATCAGCACCCCGCCTGGGACAAGCGCGTTGGCGACGGCGTCGAGAACCTCCCACGGTGCCAGCATGTCGAGCACCACGCGGTCCACTTCCGGACCGGCGTAGTCATCGACGTCGGCAATGACCAGATCCCAGTTGGCAGGACGCTCGCCGAAGAACGTCGCGACATTTCGGGCGGCGTGCTCTGCGTGGTCCTCGCGCACGTCGTAGGACGTCACCCGTCCCTCGGGCCCGACGGCGCGCAGCAGCGAGCACGTCAGCGCCCCGGAGCCGGCGCCTGCCTCCAGCACCCGAGCGCCGGGGAAGATGTCACCCTCGTGCACGATCTGGGCGGCGTCCTTGGGGTAGACGACCTGTGCGCCGCGCGGCATCGACATCACGTAGTCGACGAGCAGCGGCCGCAGCACCAGGAACTGGTCGCCGCTGGTCGACTTGACGACGCTGCCCTCGGGCAGCCCGATGACGGTGTCAAGCGCGATGATGCCGCGATGGGTGTGGAACTCCCCGCCGGGCGTCAGCAGCATCGTGTAGTGCCTGCCCTTCGCGTCGGTGAGCTGCACGCGGTCACCGACTTCGAACGGACCGGTCCTTGGCACAGCTGATCAGCCTGCCAGCAGACGCGCCGCGACGGGTGCTCGGGGTTGTCGGGGTGCGGTCATACGCTGGCTTCATGAGCGACGAGCCGGCCCCGCAGGTGCGGCGCCCGGCTTTGTCTCCGTCGCGGGCCAGCGACTTCAAGCAGTGCCCGCTGCTGTACCGGTTCCGCGCGATCGACCGGTTGCCGGAACCACCCTCGACGGCGCAGGTGCGCGGGTCGGTGGTCCACGCCGCTTTGGAGCAGCTCTATGCGCTACCCGCCGCAGAACGTGGGCCGGACACCGCGATGACGCTCATCGACCCCGCCTGGGAGCGGATCGTCGCGGCACAGCCTGAGGTGGCCGACGAGATCGACCCGGCGCTACGGGCCGAGCTGCTCGAGGAGGCCAAGGCGCTCCTGTCGGGCTATTACCGGCTGGAGGACCCCACCCGATTCGACCCGGAGAGCTGTGAGCAGCGCGTCGAAGTCGAGCTCGAGGACGGCACCCTGTTGCGCGGCTTCGTCGACCGCATCGACGTGGCACCGACCGGTGAGCTGCGGGTGGTCGACTACAAGACCGGTAAGGCGCCGCCGGAGGCGCGGGCGCTGGCCGAGTTCAAGGCCATGTTCCAGATGAAGTTCTATGCGGTCGCACTGCTGCGATCTAGGGGCGTGCTGCCCGCTCGGCTGCGACTGCTGTACCTGTCCGACGGTCAAGTGCTCGACTACACGCCCGATCTCGACGAGCTGTTGCGGTTCGAGAAGACCTTGATGGCGATCTGGCGGGCCATCCAATCCGCTGGCGCCACAGG
>JAVRPX010000748.1:0-3613 GCA_032161985.1 Mycobacterium sp. | reverse complement strand
ACGGGTCCGTTCGACAACCAACCGGACGCCGAGCAACTGGCCGCCGCGTTCGCCATGGTGCGGTTGCGGTGCCGGGCACAGCTCGTCCTCGTCGGGACCGGTGCACACCGCGCCACGGTCATGCGCGGAAGCTTCGCGCAAGGCGCCGGAACAAGTGTGCACGTGATCAGGGATCTCACTGAGGACAATTGGCCATACCTGATCGCCGCCGCCGATGTCGTCGTGCCCAGCCCAGCGGCCAACTCGGTCACGCTTGTGGGCGTATTGAGCGTGGGGCGCCCTGTGGTCGGGCCGGCGGATCCGGCGTTCGTTCGGGCGGTTGTACCCGCCAGTGCGGGACTCGTCTACCGGCCGGGACATGTGTCCGGGATGGCCGAGGCGCTGCTGCGTCTCCTGACAACTCCGTCGCTGCGCCACGGAATGAGCTGTCGTGCAAGGCAAGTCGCACGACGACATCACCTGCAGCGGTTGTCGCTGCAGCGGACCGGACAAAGGGGGAACGAACATGCACAGCATCCTTGGCCGACTAGTGCTATGGGTCGCTGAGATCCTCGACCGCAGTCTGCTCACAGTGCCGGAATTGAACGACTGGCACGCGGGCACAAACACTAATTCATCGGATTTGCAATCTGTTTCACCACTACCGAAAGGAAGACCATGACCGAAACCGAGCCGACGACGACCGATGCCGGCATGCCGATCGAGAGCGATGAACACTCGCTGACCATCGGGCCGGACGGACCGATCCTGCTGCACGACCATTACCTCATCGAGCAGCTGGCGCAATTCAACCGCGAACGCGTGCCCGAACGCCAGCCACACGCCAAGGGTTCAGGCGCGTTCGGGCGGTTCGAGGTGACCCACGACGTCAGCGCGTTCACGAAGGCGGCGGTGTTTCAGCCCGGCACCACGACTGAGACGGTGATCCGGTTCTCCACGGTGGCCGGTGAGCGCGGCAGCCCAGACACCTGGCGCGACCCGCGCGGCTTCGCGCTGAAGTTCTACACCACCGAGGGCAATTACGACATCGTCGGCAACGACACCCCGGTGTTCTTCCTGCGCGATCCGCTGAAGTTCCCGAGTTTCATCCGCTCACAGAAGCGTCGCGCCGACAGCAACCTGCGCGACCACGACATGCAATGGGACTTCTGGACACTGTCTCCGGAGTCGGCGCACCAGGTCACCTGGCTGATGGGGGATCGCGGCATCCCACGCAGCTGGCGGTTCATGAACCTCTACAGCGGTCACACCTTCATGTGGGTCAACGCCGCCGGTGAGAAAGTCTGGGTGCGGTACCACTTCATCACCGATCAGGGCATCGAGAACCTGACCCAGGCCGAGGCCGACTCGCTGGTAGCGGTGGACACCGATTACCACACCCGCGATCTGTTCGAGGCGATCAAGCGCGGCGACCACCCGTCGTGGACGCTGAAGATGCAGATCATGCCGTTCGAGGACGCCAAAACCTACCGGTTCAACCCGTTCGACCTGACGAAGGTGTGGCCGCACGCCGACTACCCGCTCATCGAGGTGGGCCGGCTGACGCTGGATCGCAATCCCACCGACAACCACAGCCAGATCGAGCAGGGCGCCTGGGCGCCCAGCAACCTGGTGCCCGGTATCGGCGCGAGCCCGGACAAGATGCTGCTGGGCCGGATGTTCGCCTACCCCGACGCGCAGCGCTACCGGATCGGGGCGAATTACAACCAATTGCCCGTCAACGCACCCAAGTCGCCGGTGCGCAGTTACAGCAAGGACGGCCAGATGCGGTATCAGACCGTGGTCGACCCGGTGTACTCGCCGAACTCGAAGGGTGGTCCCCGCGCCGACACCGAACGCTACGGTGAGGCCGCCGGCTGGCATACCGACGGCGAAATGGTGCGCACCGCTTACACTTTGCGGTCCGACGATGACGACTGGGGACAGGCCGGCACTCTGGTCCGCGACGTCATGAACGACGCCGAGCGGGATCGGTTAGTCGACAACGTCGTGGGACACCTGCTTGACGGCGTGACCGAGCCCGTCCTTCAACGCGCGTTCGAATACTTCCGCAACGTAGACAGGGACCTGGGCGAGCGGGTCGAAAAAGGTGTGCGCGCCGGCTCAGTCGTCAGGGGTGAAGACAGATGACTCTCAGCGTTCCAACACAGTTGGTGATTTTCGTCGCCGGATTCGCATTCGAGATCACCATGGGCCCTGCGACGATAAGGAGCAAATAATGACGGAAACAATCGCTGGTGTCACCATCCCCGACACCGTTGTCGTCAAAGCCGCTACTGAACTGGTTCTTGATGCGGACGACGACCTGCTGTTCCACCACTCGCGGCGGGTGTACCTGTGGGGCATGCTCAAGTCACGCCGCCGCAGGCTGTCGCCCGACCCCGAACTCGCCTACGTCGGCGCCATGTTCCACGATCTCGGCTTGACACCGAAATACCGCACCCAACATCAGCGATTCGAAGTCGACGGTGCCGAGATCGCACGGCAATTCCTGCTGGATCAGGGTTACAGTCCTGCTGAGGCCCGGATGGTCTGGCTGTCGATCGCCCTTCACACCACTCCGGGCATCCCCGAACACCTCGCACCGGAGGTCCATCTCGTGACCCTCGGCGTGGAGACCGACGTACTCGGCCAACAACTCTATGAGATCACCGACGAGCAACTCGCGGCCGTCATCGTTGCGCACCCACGCCCAGACTTCAAGAATCGCATTCAGCACGCGTTCTACGACGGCATGAAGGACCGGCCGGAGACGACATTCGGCACGATGAACGACGACGTCCTGGCGCACTTTGATGCGGACTTCCGGCGTGAGGACTTCGTCAGCATCATCACGCAGTCGGCCTGGCCTGAGTGAAGCCATCGCTCGGGCGCATCTGAGAGCGCTGACAAGCGCAGCCAGCATCGCCACGGTGAGTGGTGCCGCACTCAGGTCGGTCGTGGATCATCGTGAGTGACCCGTTGCGATGCACTCGAAGGGGATAGGCAGATGCGACCTCACTGCGATGTCCGGTTGGACGTGCTCTGGGTTGGGCCCGGGATACCGACCGGGAACAACGTGCCTGCAGAGGATGCCCAATGAACAGCGCCGTCCTCTTTCTGACGGTTTTCCTTGCGTGTGCGGTTGAGGCTGTCGAGGCGACCACCGTCGTTCTCGCCATGGGCACGGCAAGAGACTGGCGTTCGGCGCTCTCCGGCGTCGCTGCTGGACTGCTACTGCTTGCCGCGGCTGTCGCTGTGCTGGGTCCGGCAATCTCGGCCGTGCCGCTCGACGATTTGCGCCTGCTGGTTGGCGGTGTACTACTGATCTTCGGGCTTCAATGGCTGCGAAAGGCCGTCCTCCGGGCGAGCGGCCACAAGGCGTTACACGACGAAGACGTCCTCTTCCGTCAGCAACTTGCGGCGGCGCAATCCGCGGCGGGCGGCCGACGTGGCCTGGTGCCGGACGGATACGGATTCACTGTCTCGTTCAAGAGTGTGCTCCTCGAGGGGTTGGAGGTGGTGTTCATCGTTCTCACGTTCGGCGCGAACGCACACGACGTACCCGTTGCAGCGGTCGCCGCGCTGATCGCGGTCGTCGTCGTCGCCGGGGCTGGCATCGCGGTGCGCGCCC
>JAVRPX010000747.1:0-2790 GCA_032161985.1 Mycobacterium sp. | reverse complement strand
CAAGATGCCGTCGAGCAGGACGCCGGCCAGCTCAGCGCGACACATCAGCAGGTCGGGCAGGTACGGGTCGCGCCGGTTGTAGATCAGCGGTGAGCCGTCCAGCCGCGATGCGTGCAGCCCGGCGGCCCGCACCACTCCGGCCGGCGCTGCCGAGTCCCACTCCCACTGGCCGCCGGCGTGCACGTAGGCGTCGACGTCGCCGCGAACCACGGCCATCGCCTTCGCCCCTGCCGATCCGATCCGCACCATCTGAATGTCCATCCGGTCGCGCAGCCGCCACAGCACCGCGGGCGGCCTGCTGGCGCTGGCGGTGATGCGGATGGGGCCCTCGGATCGCGGCGGCGGGGCGGTGACGGTGTCGGTGCGGTACACCTCGCCGCGAGCGGGAAGCGCGACCGCGGCGTCGGTGATGCCACCGTCGGGGCCGCCGCTGCGCTGCCACAGCGCGACGTGCACCGCCCAGTCGGTTCGGCCCGGCCAGGAGAATTCGCGGGTGCCGTCCACCGGGTCGACGATCCACACCCGGTCGGCGTGCACCCGCGACAGGTCGTCGACGGCCTCCTCGGACAGCACAGCGTCGTCGGGCCGGTCCCGAGCAAGCCGGTCGAGGATCAGAACGTTCGCCCGCTTGTCGCCGGCGTCCCCGAGGTCGTACGGGTCGTCGAAGCCAACTTCCTCGCGCACGGCAAGCAGCAGTTCTCCGGCGTCGGCTGCCACCTCGGCGGCCAGCGCCGCATCGGTAAGGCTCATCAGAACGCCGGCCAGGGGATCGGCCTGCGCCGATCGGGTGTTGGCATCACTGGATTGTCAAGCAGCGCAACTGTTCTGGTGTGCAGCGCATCAATTTCGCGTCGGGTGATGTGCTCACACAACTGCTCGCCGAGGCGACCTCGCAGCTGATCGCGCAGCCCTGTCACTGTCTCCAGCGTGTCGTCGTCGACGGGCTTGCCTGCCCAGCCCCACAGTACGGTGCGCAGTTTGTCCTCGACGTGCAGGCTCACCCCGTGATCGACGCCATATACGTGCCCGTCGACACCGGACAGGATGTGGCCACCCTTGCGGTCGGCGTTGTTGATCAGCACATCGAAGACGGCCATCCGGCGCAACCGAATGTCGTCGGCGTGCACCAGCGTCACCTCGTCTCCGGCGTAGTCGTAGGCCTGCAGCACCGGCAGGTATCCGGGCGGAATATGCCCAGCGGGCAACAGGTCGATGAGGTCCGGCCCCGACTGGAGCTCGTCGCCGACCTCGTCGCCGGGCTGATCCACCCACAGCTGCAGCATGCCGCGGCCCGCGGGTCCATCGCGAATGATGGTGTAGGGCACGATGTTCCAGCCGAGTGCATCAGAAATCAGGTAGGCGCCAAGTTCTCGACCGGCCAGCGTGCCGTCCGGGAAATCCCACAGTGGCGCCTCGCCTGCGATGGGCTTGTAGACGCAATGAGCTTGGCGCTCACCGAGATGCGCCTCGCAGAGAAAAGTGGCGTTGCTCGCTGAGCGGATTCGTCCGATGACGGTCAACTCGCCGCGTAGGCACACCTCTTCGAGGTCATCGGGGTCTGGCCCGCCGCTAAGAATCGGCATCATCCTCGGTCCCGGCGATGGCGCCGCGCCGGTAACCATTGGTGCGCACGCAGATATGACCCTCGGGATCCAGCGGCTCGTCGCACAACGGGCACGGCGGCCGGCCTGCCGATATGACCCTGTTGGAGCGCGTCGCGAACTCACGCGCCGACTCGGGCGTCAGGAAGACCCGCACCGCGTCGGGTCCCTCTTCGGCGTCGTCGAGCACCACGGACGCGTCGAACTCGGTCTCGGACACCGCAAGCAGTTCGACCACCACCGTCTGCGCCTCCGAATCCCAACCGAGGCCCATGGTCCCGACCCGGAACTCGGCATCGACCGGCGTCACCAGCGGGCTCAGGTCCTCGATGTCGCCCGTCTCGGGTGGGATCGGGGTGCCGAACCGGCGGTTGATCTCCAGCAGCAGCGCCGCGATCCGCTCCGCGAGCACCGCAACCTGCTGCTTCTCCAGGATCACCGAAATCACGCGTTTGTCGTGGACGGCCTGCAGGTAAAAGGTTCGGTTCCCGGGCTGCCCGACGGTCCCGGCCACGAAGCGGTCGGGTGTGCGGAAGACATGAATTGCGCGGGACATGGCACCCTCCAAAATACCGGCATCAGCACGTCGGCCGTAATTCCACGGCGGGCCCTCAATCCGTAGAGCCACCGACGACAGCGTCCTCGGGCGGCACCTCGCCGTCCTTGTTGTCGGCCTCCTCGTCCGGCTTTGGCGGCTTGGCCAGCAGTCCGGCGGTGAGTGCGTCACCAGTGTGGTTGACGTGTATGACGAACGGACGCAACGCGGTGTAACGGATCACACTCATCGACGCCGGGTCGGCGCTGATGCGCTGGAAGCTGTCGAGGTGCGCGCCCAGCGCATCGGCCACCACCGACTTGATCACATCGCCGTGCGTGCACGCCACCCACAGCGCGTCGCCCTCGTGCAGTTCGGCCAGCCGACGGTCATGCTCACGGACCGCGGCCACCGCGCGAGATTGCACGTGGGCCAGCCCTTCGCCACCAGGGAACACGGCCGCGCTGGGCTGCTGCTGGACCACCGCCCAGAGCGGTTCTTTGACCAGGTCACCGATCTTGCGGCCGGTCCAGCTGCCGTAGTCGACCTCGGAGATACGCTCGTCGACCACGGGATCCAGCCCGAGGGCGGCGGCAAGCGGCTCGACCGTGCGACGGCAGCGCAGCAGCGGCGAGCGCACGATCGCACGGATCG
>JAVRPX010000746.1:0-4613 GCA_032161985.1 Mycobacterium sp. | reverse complement strand
TCGATCAGGTGGGGCCTGACCTACGGCATCGTCTTGACGATCGCGCGCACGCTCGGCGAGTTCGGCGCAGTCATCATGGTGTCGTCCAACCTGCCGGGTACGTCGCAAACCCTCACACTGTTGGTGGCGGACCGGTACAGCCGCGGCGCGGAGTACGGCGCATACGCCGTCTCCACGCTGTTGATGACGGTCGCCGTGATCGTCCTGATCGTTCAGGTGATCCTCGACGCCCGGCGCTCGCGTGCGAGCAAGCAGGCCTAAGGAGTCGCAAGAAATGACCGACGCAATCATCGTGCGGGGTGCCAACAAGCACTATGGCGATTTCGCGGCGCTCGACAACGTCGACTTCGAGGTGCCGTCCGGGTCGCTGACCGCGCTGTTGGGGCCCAGCGGATCCGGCAAGTCCACTCTGCTGCGCGCGATCGCCGGCCTGGACCAGCCCGATACCGGCACCATCACAATCAACGGCCGCGACGTGACGGGCGTCCCGCCGCAGCGGCGTGGCATCGGCTTCGTGTTCCAGCACTACGCGGCTTTCAAGCATCTGACCGTCCGCGACAACGTCGCCTTCGGCCTGAAGATCCGCAAGCGACCGAAGGCAGAGATCAAGGAGAAGGTCGACAACCTTCTGGAAGTGGTGGGGCTGGCCGGGTTTCAGACCCGCTATCCCAACCAGCTCTCCGGCGGCCAGCGCCAGCGCATGGCGTTGGCCCGCGCGTTGGCGGTCGATCCCGAAGTGCTGCTGCTCGACGAGCCGTTCGGCGCGCTGGACGCCAAGGTCCGCGAAGAACTGCGGGCCTGGCTGCGCCGACTCCATGACGAGGTGCACGTCACCACCGTGCTGGTCACCCACGATCAGGCGGAAGCGCTGGATGTTGCGGATCGCATCGCGGTGCTCAACAAGGGCCGCATCGAGCAGGTCGGCTCACCGACGGACGTCTACGACACGCCCGCCAATGCGTTCGTGATGTCGTTCCTGGGTGCGGTGTCGTCGTTGAACGGTTCGCTGGTCCGACCGCACGACATCCGCGTGGGCCGCAACCCCGACATGGCGATCGCTTCCACCGACGATTCGGTTCAGGCCGCGGGGGTTGTTCGCGCCACCATCGGCCGGGTCGTTGTGTTGGGCTTCGAGGTGCGCGTCGAACTGACCAACGCGGCTGACCATTCGGCCTTCACCGCGCAGATCACCCGCGGCGACGCAGAGGCGCTAGGGCTGAAGGAAGGCGACACGGTCTACGTTCGCGCCACCCGAGTGCCGCCGCTGCCGGGCAGCACGGAAATACCGCGGGTCGACAACGCCGATGATGACGAGGCGCTGACGAACGCGTGACTCAGAAGTAGCCGTTCGCGGGCGGCCAGACCCCGTTCACGGCGTAGTTGCCCGCCGCATATGCCTTGTACGCCAACGGGCTATGGCCTGCGATCGTGCGTGCATTGCGCCAATGCCGGTCCAGGTTGAGCACGCGGGCGGTGGCCGATGCGCCCCCTGTGTCGAACAGCCGCTCGGCGGCCGTTATTGTCAGCCGCTCGGCCACCAATTGCGCCCTTGCCACTGTGACGGCGACGTCTGCCAGTGCATCCGGATCGTGTTGTCGGTCTTGGTCGACAAGACGATCGATGGCGTCGGCCGCGCTCAACACGATGGCCTCGCCCGACGCCGCGGCGGCCGAGATCTCCCCGACCGCCTGCAGCACGAATGGATCGGTGTCCGCAGTGTCTGCGACCGAGTGTGACGCGGGTCGGGCCTTCGTGCGTACGTAGTCGACAGCATCGTCCTGTGAGGCGTACGCGATTCCGACGGCCACCGATGCCAGATACAGCTGCAGGAATGCGGTGGCGTGTCCAAGGCGGGCGCCATCGGATACGGTGATGACCTCCGTCGGGTGGACCGCAACGTCGGTGAACCTGGTGCCACCGCTGGCGGTCGTCCGCTGACCGAATCCGTCCCAGTCGTCGAACAATTCGACCCCAGCTCGGTCCGCCGGAATGATCGCCTGCACGTCCCGACCCTCGGCGTCCAGCGCCGACACGGCGATGACATCGGCGAATAGCGTGCCGGTGGAATAGAACTTGTAGCCGTTGAGCCGCAGCACCCCTGCGGTGTCGGGGAGCACCTTGGTGTCCGCGCTCGATGGCGCCCTGCCGCCACCATCCGTGATGGCATTGCCGACGATGATGCCTGCGTTGACGCGCGGAAACCATTCTTCGCGTTCTTCCGGTATCGCCCGGTTGCTGAGCAGCCGTTCAGAAAACCCGAAGTGTGACCGAAGGGCCTGCGCCACATTGGAACTGCCACGGCCGATCTGGATGACGGTCGACAGTACATCGCGGACCTTGCCGCCAGGACCGCCGAACTCGGTCGGCACGCGCAGGCCGAGCACGCCTGTCCGCCAGAGTGATTCGACGGCCTCGTGCTGCAGCACCCGATCGCGTTCGGCGGCGGCATCGTCGCGTCGCAACGCATCCACGATTTCGGGCAACCGGGCCAGCCGCTCCTCTACCGAACCGCCCAGTGGCTCACCGGTGAATGGCTTCCGCGGCGAAACGGGTTCGCGTGTGAGGGTCATATCGGCTCCCAGGTGTTATCGGAAATGGGGAATGATCTTGTCCGCGAACCGGTCCAGCTCGGCGTCGATGGGCTGGAACTGCAGCATGAATAACTCGATTCCGGCGTCGTGGAATACCTGAATGCGGTCGACCACCTGTGCGTAGCTGCCGACCAGGCCGGCCAGCGTTCCGCCGTTGGAGCCGATGCGTTTGGTGCCCGACAGCACCTTGTACATCTGGGTTTTCGGGTCGGTGCCACCCGATATCTCTGGCCGGCTCTCGGCGTCTGCCAGCGACTGCAGGTAGGTCAACTCAGCGATTGCCTCGGCTTCCGTCTCGCGGGCTATCACGAACGCGGACAGGCCGAATCGCAACGGTGCGCCGTCGCGCGGTCGGGCACGCAGATCCTCGATGACCTCCACGGTCTCGGCGAATGGTCGACCGTTTATGAAGAAGACATCGGCGCGTTCGGCGGCCAGCGCACGGCCCGGCTCGGATTCACCCCCGACGTACAACAGGGGCGGGTTGACCGGTGTCGGCCGAATCAGGGCGGGCTGGCCGCCCCGGTTTCCAATCGGAACATGCTTGCCCGTCCATAGTTCGGCAACGATCCCAAGCCACTCCCGTGAGTACGCATACCGGTCGTCGTGGTCCAGCGGATCGAGGCCAAGGCCCTCCAGTTCCGGCAGGAACCATCCGGTGACGAGGTTGACGGCGAGTCGTCCGTCGGCGATGTCTGCGATGTTGGCGGCGATCTTCGCGAACACCAACGGGTTGAACAGCAAGGGCTTGACCGCCCCGATCAACTCGATGCGCGAGGTGGCCTCCGCCAGCGCCGCAATCGTCGACCACGTTTCGAGTACGTCGTCCTCGGTATTGCTCGGGTGGATGACGTGTTCTGCCAGCAGGGTCGAGTCAAAACCGGCCCGTTCGGCACGCAGCAGCAGGTCGCGGGTGCGCCGGTAGCTCGCGTCGGGCGCATCATCGGGATGCAGGCGTGCTCCGTGGTTGCCGTAGACCGGAGCCCACACCCCGAATCGCGGGGCGGTCACGAACGGCTCAGGTAGCGCCTGCGTTCCCAGTCGCTGACCTCATTGGAGTATTCCGCCCATTCGCTGCGGGCCAGGGCAGCGAAGTCGAGGACCGAGGCGGCGCCAAGGATTTCGAGGATGGTGTCGTCACGAGTGGCCAGTTCCAATGCCACGCCGAGCGATTCGGGCAACGGCACACCTTGGGTGTACAGGTTGCCGCCTTCGGCCTGCGGTGGGGTAGCCGCGCTTTCGAGCCCGGCGATCACCGCTGCCAAGGCCGATGCGATCAACCAGTAGGGGTTGGCGTCGGAGGAACCGCTGCGCAGTTCGATGCGAGTTGCCGACGGCTCGGCCTCCACCAGTGAGCGCACCGCGGCGCTGCGATTGTCGCGGCTCCATGTCACGGTGGCGGGTGCGAACGAGTCGGGCGCGAATCGCCGATAGGCGTTGACCGAGTGTGCACCGAACAACGTGATTGACGGCAGGTGCTCGAGCAGGCCGGCGATCGCGTGCAGGGCTAGCGCGTTCTCGGCACCGTCGTCCGGCGCGAAGGCCGGCTCGTCGCCGCGCCACAGCGAGATGTGCAGGTGCTGGGAGCTGCCGGAGTGTTCGGTGAATGGCTTGGGCATGAAGCTGGCGAGTTTGCCGTGCTTGCGGGCCACCTCCTTGGCGGCGTACTTGAGCCTGGCGGCGTCGTCAGCGGCTTCCAGTGCGTCGGTGTAGACCAGATTCGTCTCGACCTGCCCTGGGCCGTACTCGGTTTGGATGCCCTCCAAACGCGTGAAGGCGCCCAACGTCTCGTTGAGATCGGTGAGCAGTGGGTCGAGGGCGTTGGCGTTCTCCAGCGAGTACGCGTGGATGTCGTCCTGAAACGGTGACCCGTCGGGGTTGAGTAGATAGAACTCGAACTCGACGCCCACCTTGGCGGTGTAGCCGAGCCCGGCCAGCCGAGCCAACACCCGCTTGAGCACCGCACGAGGGTCCAACAGCGACGGGCTGCGGTTGGGCGCAACGATATCGGAGATGACGTGG
>JAVRPX010000745.1:0-2890 GCA_032161985.1 Mycobacterium sp. | reverse complement strand
CTGACAGGCCGATGGTTTCGCGGCCGAGTGCCGACGGCAGGCGACTGGACGCGGGGAATACCGTTCCTCGACAGCAAGGTTCGGGAGTCGTCGCGACGAAGGAAGGAAGAGAAGCGCAAGCTGGGTTTCGAAACTGCCTACTGCGCAGAGACCGTCTCCGTCACCTACGAGGAGATGGGCTTGCTCGTCACCGACAAGGACTCGAGTTGGTTTGACCCCGGCCGGTTCTGGAGCGGCGACACGCTGCCGCTGGCCCCTGGGTACCAGCTCGGCGACGAAATCGCCGTTCTGCCATAAATACTCAGTCCACCGTGATCTCGGCCAGCTCGGACCAGCCGGTCGCGTCGACGGTCTGGCTGATCACCTTCGGCGTGTGTGACAGCGCCTGCGGCAGGTCGCGCTGTGCGGCCTTGAAGTGATCGCTGTTGACGTGCGCAGCACCGGCGTCGCCGTCGCGGAACGCCTCAACGAGCACGTACTCTGCCGGGTTGTCCAGGCTGCGCGACCACTCGAACCACAGGTTGCCTTCCTCGGCGCGGGTGGCCGCGGTGAACGGCGCGACGAGTTCCGGCCAGCGTTCGGTCCATTCAGGTTTCGTCTCGAACTTGACAACGATGAAGATCATTTCGGCTCCCTCCGGCGCACCATCAAGTATCCCACCCGGGTGGACGCGCTACGCAAAGCTTGCGGTGGACGTCATCAGCGCGTGTTTATAGGAGTCGGACATGAAACCGATGCTGCCCGTGGTGGCGGCCGTTCTCATCGCGGGATGCTCCGCCCAGCCGACGCCCCAGGAGCCGGCCCCGCCGACTGCCCCGCCAGTGACCGTGACGGTGACTCCCTCAGCGAGCCCTGCGCCTGCGCCGAGTCCTTCGCCCTAGGCGTCCGGCCCGTGCTCCGACGATGACCTGACGGTCACCAACGGGCCATTGGAGTCGGCCGACACTCAGCGTCACGTCGTGGTGTCCTTCACGAACACGTCGGCGCACGCATGCACGCTCGTCGGATATCCCGGCGCGGACCTTGTGACTCCGGCCAGCCATGTGCTGATCAACGTTCCACGGCGGACTGCCGTGGCAGCACATCGACTCACCCTCGGTCCGGGCGATGTCGCGACCGCTGACGTAACGGCCTACGCCATCGACACCTCGACCGGGAACGCGTGCCCGCGCTGGGGCAACCTGGTCGTCACCCCGCCCAACGACTTCGTGTCGCACCCGTTGACCGTCGACGTACCTATCTGCAGCGCGACGGTCAGCTCAGTGGAGTAGGTGAACGAATTCCAGCTAGCTGCAGGGTCAGACGGGTGTCAGCGGTGACGACACCGGCTCGCCACACGCCGATCCTTGGGATCATGAAAACCTCGTTCAAGTTCGTCGCACCGTGGCTGGCCGCAGCCGCGATCGGTGGAGCGATTGCGCTCGCGCCCATCGCCAGTGCCGCGACCCATCCTGCGCCGGCCCCGAGCCCCGGCACTTCTCAGTCGGCTGTCGGCAAGGCAGGCACCGATCCGTCCACGCCGTACGGTACGGATCCGATGAGCCCAGACATCTTCGGCTACCACACGTGGCTCGGCGACAATCAGGACGTGCCGTTCTGATCCAGCTCTACAGGCTCGCGAAACAGGGGTTCGCATCCGCTTTCGGAATCGACGCGTTCTGGCTGGAAAACTTCCCGACAACTCCCGTATCGGTCACCTCGACGCTGTCGGCGTGGATACCGAGCGGATAGTTGTCGTTCAGTTTCTTGGTGAGGTCGTTCAGTGCTGACTGCACGGTGTCCTTCGGCAGCGGGCCGTTGACGTCGACAACCTGCAGATCGAGGTCACCGTCGGTGACGACGGGCTTGGCCGTGACGCGGTTGCTGCCGGCCTCCAGGACGATGGTGCCCGCAGCGGGGTCCGTGCTCACGCCGGTGACCAAACTCCCCACCACCGGGAGATTGGCGACCACCGTGTCCTTGATGCCTTCCGCCTTCCAACTCAGCGTCGCGCTCAGCGATCCGATGGTGCCCTTGGAGTCAGCTGAGTCCTGCAACCGCACGTCCTTCAGTGTCACGTCGGCCGTCATGCCCTTGGCTTCCTGGACGTGGTTCCCAGCGCTGGCGACCGAGATGTTGGTGTAGTGACCGGTGATGTGCTGCCACAGGAAGGGCGGGTTCACGCCGAACGAGATCGTGGTCTTGTCCTTGACGACGCATTCGGCGACCGCCACCAGGATGCTGTCCGCGCGGTGCCGCGCGTAGAGCTCGGCACCGGCCAGACCACCGGCAACCAGGGCGACGACGATGACCGCGATCAGGAGAAGCGACTGCGGATTGCGCATGCTGCGCCGCTTCTTGGCTTCGGGCTGCTGACGGTTGGGTGCCCCCAAAGGCGGAGGCGGCAGTGGCGGTGGGCGGCCGGCGGGTGGCTCAGGCCGCCAGAACTGTTCGGTCGGCCGTGAATCGGCAGGCGACTGTGGCCGCCGGAACTGCTCAGTCGGCGGCTCCGGTCGTCCACGACGCGGCAGCCGTTGCGTTGCCGGGTCGGACGGTGGGGTTCCCCTGCCGCGCCAACCAGGCTGGCCGGGGCGTTGCGGCGGCGTCACCTGCGCGATTCTGCCTCATCAGCGGGACCTATCGACTGGAAGCCTCTAACGACCCGCGATGTAGTCGGCCGCGACCGCCGAAGTGACATCGACGCCGAGGCAGCGAGAGCAATGCTCCCGCTGCCTCGGCGGTCAGTGCCTAGGGACACCAGGTGACATGCCCAAACGGACCGGTGACGCAGCCCCACCCTGGCCCGTAGCCCCAGTTTCCGCCGTAGCCGTAGCCTCCACGATCGCCCCAGCCTCGACCGTCGCCATGGTCCCAATAGCCCCCATCGCCCCCATGGCCTCGATCTTGCTGC
>JAVRPX010000744.1:0-25180 GCA_032161985.1 Mycobacterium sp. | reverse complement strand
TGCTGGCCGAGACGGAGCGGTTGAAGTTCCTTGTCGCGTTCCGGCCCGGGTTGGTGCCGCCGACGCTGGCCGCGCAGCAGACCGCCACGCTGCAGAGGTTCTCGGAAGGCCGTGTGCTGCTCAACATCGTCAGCGGCGGAGACGACGTCGAGCAGCGGCGCTTCGGTGACTGGGTGGGCCACGACGAGCGGTACGCCCGCACGGGGGAGTTCCTGCACATCGTCAACTCGGTCTGGCGTCAGGATTCACTCGATTTCGAAGGCGAGCACTACACGGTCAAGGATGCACGCGTGTCGGCGCCGCCGGATCCGCTGCCGCAGATCTACTTCGGCGGGTCATCGCCTGCGGCACTGCCGATCGCCGCGCAATACGTGGACGTGTACCTGACGTGGGGTGAACCTCCACAGGCTGCCGCGGCGAAGATCGAGAAGGTCCGTGCGCTGGCCGCTGAGCGCGGACGAAACCTGCGTTTCGGCATCCGGTTGCACACCATCAGCCGCGACACCTCGGCAGCCGCGTGGGCCGTCGCCGACGAACTGCTGGCCGAACTCAACCCCGAGCAGATCGCGAAACAAACGGAGCTGCACGCCAAATCGGAGTCCGAAGGTCAGCGTCGGATGACCGCACTGCACGGCGGCCGGGTGGAGAGGCTCGAGATATATCCGAACCTGTGGGCGGGCGTCGGGCTAGTACGCGGAGGCGCGGGCACGGCGCTGGTCGGCAGCCACGAGGAAGTCGCAAATCTCATCTACGAATACCACTCGCTCGGTTTCGACGAATTCATCCTTTCGGGCTATCCGCATTTGGAGGAGGCGTATTGGTTCGCCGAGGGTGTGCTGCCACTGTTGAAGCAGAAAGGCGTCGCCTGAGCCCGATTGTGGGTCAAGCTGAGGTGTGGACGAATGGTTTGAGCGCAGCCCGTTCATCGGGTTCGTGCCGTGGATCATCTACTGGGTCGTCGCCGACGGCCCCAGCACGTGGATGTTCGGTGCCATCTGCGCGGTGATCTCGGCGTTGATTCTCGGAGTGTCGGCGGGCCGGGGCGGACCCAGGCTGCTCGAAGTGGTGACCATCGTGTTCTTTGTCGCGATCACCGTCGTCGGCATGGTGGTCGGCGCGCACGACCGCGACTGGATGGACGGCTATGCCACCACGCTGTCCAGTGGCGTGCTTGCGCTGATGTCGCTGGGGTCGCTGGCGTTCGTGCCCTTCACCGCGCAGTACGCGCCTGAGTCTGCGCCGCAACAGGATTGGGAGAAGGCGGCGTTCCACCGCACCAACCAGGTGCTGACGTTGATGTGGGCACTGGTGTTCGCGCTCATCGCCGTCCTGGGATACGTGGCCGTCGCGTCTCCGGCCACCACCGACTGGACCAAGGCGGTGATCCCCGTCGTGGTGATCGTCGGGGCGATGGGAATGACGCAGATCTATCCCACGCGGGCGCGGGAGAACGCCAGGCCCGCCTGAAGAGCGCTATTATCTGCGTATGAATGCAGATAAGCAGGTCTGCGCGCGCCGGTTGGCCGATGAGCAGGCCGACCTCGTCGTTGAGGTGTTTCGGATGTTGTCCGACTCGACCCGCGTTCAGCTGTTGTGGGCGCTGGCCGACCGTGAATTGGCCGTCAACGACCTGGCCGGGCGGGTCGGCAAGCCTGCACCGTCGGTGTCCCAACATCTGGCCAAGCTGCGGATGGCGGGGCTGGTGCGTACCCGACGCGAGGGCACCCAGGTGTTTTACCGCCTCGAGAATGACCACGTCCGCCAGCTCGTCACCGACGCGGTGCACAACGCCGAACACGCGGCGGGCGGGGTACCCGCGCACCATCTGGACGACGGTGAGCTGCGGCTGCTGCACGAAGAGGGGATGGGCTGATGGGCATCGGCCACAGTCACGGCCACGCCGGTAGCGTCGATGATGCCCTGCGTGACAGCGCCGCCGGTATCCGAGCCGTCAAGATCAGCTTGGTGGTGCTGGGCATCACCGCCGCGGCGCAGCTTGCCATCGTCGCGGTGTCGGGCTCGGTGGCATTGTTGGCCGACACCGTGCACAACTTCTCGGACGCGTTGACCGCGGTGCCGCTGTGGATCGCGTTCTCGGTGAGCCGTCGAGCCGCCACGCGCCGGTACACGTATGGCTTTGGGCGAGTTGAGGATCTGGCCGGTTTGTTCGTGGTGGCGATGATCGCGATGTCTGCGGTGGTCGCCGCCGTCGAGGCGGTCCGCCGGCTTGTCAGTCCCGTTCCGCTGGCGCATCTGGGCTGGGTCGCTGCCGCGGGTGTCGTCGGGTTTGTCGGAAACGAAGTGGTGGCGCTTTACCGCATTCGGGTCGGAAACCGCATCGGGTCGGCCGCATTGCGGGCGGACGGAATGCATGCGCGCGCAGACGGTTTGACGTCGTTGGCGGTGGTCGCGGGCGCCCTTGGCGCCGCACTGGGATTTCCGGCTGCCGATCCGATTGTCGGACTTGTGATCGCGGGCGTCATCGGTGTCGTCCTGATCGTCGCCGCACGCGATGTGTTCGGCAGGCTGTTGGATCGCGTCGACCCCGAACTGGTCGACAGCGCAGTCACAGTCTTGGCCACCCGCCCGGGTGTCCGCGCGGTTCGTCGGGTCAGGATGCGCTGGGTCGGTCATCAACTCGAGGCAGACGCCGAACTCGATGTCGATCCGTCACTGAGCCTGGCCGAGGCGCATGCCGTTGCCCACGGCGCCGAACATGAACTGGCCCATGCGATTCCGAAGCTCGGCTCGGTGATCGTGCATGCCTATCCGGCCCACGACGCCGCACTCAGCAGCTGAACACCTCACCGACCTGCGGCATGGGCGCCGACGGCTTCAGGCATCCGAACGGCTGCACCCCGGCGTCGCTGAACCGTGCCGCCGATTGGAACGCGTAGTTCACGCACACCAGGCCCGCCTGGTCGCTGCGGCAGCGATAGTCGCCGAACGCCAGCGACTGACCGTACGGCAGCTCCGGCCCGGTGCCCGCGGCGAACCGTTCCGGGTCGCCCTTGACGCGGCCGACCATGATGAGCTTGCCGTCGTAGTCGATCCAGCCGCCCTTCCATTCTCCGTACGCGTCGTCGGGGCGCGGCGGCGGGTTCTTCAGATCCACCAGGCATGCCAGCGCGCCTGCGCTGTACTTCGAGTCGGTCATGCAGTTGGCCTTGCCCGACGGCGTCACGAATGCGACGTCCTCGCCGAGTTGTGTCGTGTCACCGTCGCGCGTCGCGGAGTGATACGAGCCAGGATCGGCGGGCTTGCCCGCTTCAACCCAGGCGACGACGTCGCCGATCGGCGCCCCTTGACCCGGCGGTTTGGCGGGCGTGGTGGTGGGTGACGTGGTCGACGGTGCCGCGCGCGTTGTGCTCGGCGGCACAGTCAACGACGGCGTCGTCCGCTCGGCGTCCCCGCCCACCGAGTGTGAACACCCCGCCACCAGCACAGACGCCGCGATCAGCCCAGCAATCCGCATAACGGCCAAGGCTAGCGGGCCGACACGTGATCGCTAACCAGGCGCGGCGAGGGTCGCTGGTTCGATACGGTCGAATCATGCACGAACAGGTCGTCCGCGCAACCATCGAGTCCGGCACGGTCGAAGGCTTCACCCGCGACGGTGTGAACCGGTGGCGATCGATTCCCTACGCCCGTCCGCCCGTCGGTCCGCTGCGGCTGCGTGCCCCTCAGCCGGTGGAGCCATGGCGGGGCGTGCGATACTGCCACGGGTTCGGCAATTGCGCACCGCAGCAGCGCATGTACACCATCCTGGCGCCGGGCAAGTACCAGCCGATGAGCGAGGACTGCCTGACGCTCAACGTCGTCACGCCCAAACGTGCTGCGGATCACCCACTGCCCGTCATGGTGTTCATCCACGGCGGCGGTTATTTCATGGGCAGCTCAGCGACACCGATCTACGACGGCGCGGCGCTGGCGCGCAAGGGGTGTGTGTACGTCTCGGTGAATTACCGGCTTGGCGCGCTGGGATGCCTGGACCTGTCGTCGTTGTCGAGCGGTGACATCACCATCGACGACAACCTATATCTGCGAGATCTCGTGATGGCGCTGCGCTGGGTACGCGACAACGTCGCGGTGTTCGGCGGCGATCCGGACAATGTGACGATTTTCGGCGAGAGTGCAGGCGCACATGCCGTCGCGACGCTGCTCGCCGTTCCCGCCGCCAAAGGGCTCTTTGCCCAGGCGATTTCGGAGAGCCCGGCCGCCGGAATGGTCCGCTCTGCGGATGTGGCGGTCGAGTACGCGACGAAGTTCGCCGAACTGCTGGGTGCCCGCAAGGAGGACGGCGCGCAAACGGTGATGGCGGCTCGTCCTGCCGAGCTGGTGGATGCCTTCGAGCGGCTGATCGTTGCGGGCTATCGCGACATGCTCGGCGCCTTCGCGGCAGGCCCGACCAGCGGCAGCGACTACCTGCCGCTGGACCCAGTCGAGGCGATGCGTGACGGCAAGGCGCACCGCGTGCCGCTGATCGTGGGCACCAACGCGGAGGAAGCCAGGCTCTTCGGCCGCTTCCTCAAGCTCCTGCCGATGACCGAACCGATGATCGAGCGGTTGCTGGCGGGGACGGAACCCGGTGAGCGCGAACGTATTACCGCCGCCTACCCGGGTTATCCGGACCCGGCCGCCTGCATCCAGTTCGGTAGCGACTTCGCGTTCGGCTCGGCGGCGTGGCAGGTCGCCGAGGCACACAGCAAGCACGCTCCCACCTATCTGTACCGCTACGACTACGCGCCGCGCACTCTGCGTTGGTCGGGCCTTGGCGCCACGCATGCCACCGAGCTGTTGGCGGTGTTCGACGTCTACCGCACGAAGTTCGGCAGGCTGATCACCGCGGCCGCAGACCGACGATCGGCGCTGCGGGTCAGTGACGACGTGCAGTCAAACTGGCGCGCATTCGCCCGCGCCGGCGTGCCCGGCGACGACTGGCCGGCGTACACCGGCGCCGATCGGGCGGTGAAGATTTTCGACCGTCGCCCCCGTGTCGAATACGACCCACACGCCGAACGCCGCCAGGCGTGGGAGGGCTTTTCTCTGGCCGCCCGCTGAATCCGTCGCCGTGCCAGAAATCGCTGCGCAGCGCGGCGCGGATGTGATTGCGTGATCGCTGTGGCTTACCCTCTGGATCCGCTCAGCGGCGACGAGTTCGCGGCGGTCGCGTCGATCCTGCAACGTGAACATGGCGTCGGCGACGGCTGGCGGTACGCGTCTATCGAACTGATCGAACCGAGCAAAACCGAGCTGCGCGCGTTCGACGAGGGGGGAGACCCGCCGTCTCGGCGCGCCGAGGTGATATTTCTGCAGCGTTCGAACAACGCCACCAAAAAGAGTGACCTGACCCTAACCGACGATCGAGTCAAGTCGTTCGAACACATTCCCGGCGTGCAGGCCAACTTCACCGTCGACGAGTTCGTCGAGTGCGACCAGCTGTTGCGTTCACACCCGGACGTCATTGCCGCCCTGGCCAAACGCGGTATCACCGATATGGATCTGGTGTTCATGGACACCTGGACCTACGGCAACGCGGTGGCACCACCGGAGTACCGCGACCGCCGGATCGGCTGGTCGGACACCTGGCTCAAGGACGGCCCCGGCATGAACCCGTATGCCCACCCGGTCAGCGGTCTGCACTGCGTGGTCGACCTGAACTCGATGGAGTTATTGCGAATCGAAGACAGTGGTCCGTTTTCTGGGGCTGGCGTCGAGCCCCCCGCGGTCATGGGGGAGTACGTTCCCAAGCACATCCCCGAGAGCATCCGCGCCTCGTCACAGCGTGAGCCGCTCAAGCCGCTACACATCGACCAGCCAAACGGCCCGTCTTTCACCCTCGACGGCAACCTGCTGCGCTGGCAGAACTGGTCGTTGCGCATCGGCTTCAACCACCGCGAAGGGATGACTCTTCACACCATCCGCTACCGCGATGGCGAGCGCGAACGCTCTGTGGCACACCGGATATCGCTTGCCGAGATGATCGTGCCCTACCGCGACTCCTCCGTGGATCACTACCGGCGCACTGCCTTCGATATCGGCGAATGGGGTCTGGGCTTCATGACCACATCGTTGGAGCTTGGTTGCGACTGTCTTGGCGAGATCCGTTATCTCGATGCGGTGCTGCACAACAGCAAGGGCGAGCCGTACACGATTACCAACGCGGTCTGCATCCACGAGGAAGACAATGCGGTGCTGTGGAAGCACGTCGATCACGCCATCGGTGCCGAGGTGCGCAGGATGCGCAGGCTCACCGTTTCCAGTCACGTGACCGTCGCCAACTACGAGTACCTCATGTACTGGCGGCTGTACCAGGACGGCAACATCGAGTGTGAGATCCGGGCCACCGGCATCATGGTGACCACGCCAGTGGCTCCGGGACAGCCGCATCCCAACGGCACCCTCGTAGATGAACGCACCTACGCACCATTCCATCAGCACTTCCTGGTGGCGCGGCTCGACATGGACATCGACGGCACTGACAACACCGTCTTCATGACGGAGTCGCACGCCGAGCCGATGGGGCCCGACAACCCGTACGGGCTATCGCTGGTGACGCGAAACCATCCGCTGCACACCGAGAGCCAGGCCAAGCAGGATGTCAACTTTGCGACACAGCGCGCCTGGAAGGTCGTTAACACCAACGTCGTGAACGGGATCGGCACCCACCCGTCATACAAACTTGTTCCGAGCGGGGCGATTCCACCGATGTTCGATCCGGACTCACCGGTGATCGAGCGCGCCAATGTCATCGCGCACACCCTGTGGGTGACGCCAAATCGCCCCGACGAGCGTTGGCCCGCAGGCGAATTCGTCAACCAGTCAGCACGTGACACCGGACTTGCCAAATGGACGCTGGCCAACAGGTCCATCGAGAACACCGATGTCGTGATGTGGTACGTGTTCGGCATCCACCACATCACGCGGCCGGAGGACTGGCCGGTGATGCCCGTCGACGTGGTGTCCTTCTGGCTCAAGCCGTTCGGGTTCTTCGACCGCAACCCGTCGCTGGACGTGGTCGGGACGCCGCCGGACATCTGCCACACGGAGAGCACCAGCGCGCACCACTAGTTGACACCTGTCAAGTAGAAAATTAGGTTTGGTGCGTGCAGCCGACCAGGAACGCCGTCATCGAACGCCCGGCCGACCTCACCGTCGAATGGCTCACCGCGGCGCTGGGCGTCCCCGTGAGCGACTACGCCTTCGAACGCATCGGCACGGGCCAGATGAGCGAGTGCTATCGCGTGGGGTTGACCTATGCGGACGGTGACAGCGGACCGAGTTCGGTGGTTCTGAAGGTCGCTGCCACGGACCCGGTGAGCAGACAGACCGGGCTGGCGCTCGGCCTGTACGAACGCGAGGTGCGGTTCTACACCGACATCGCTCCCCGTATCGATGGCCCTGTCGCGCCATGCCACCACGCCGGCCTCGACGCGGAGACGGGCGCCTTTCACCTACTGCTTGGGGATGCGGGCCCGGCCGTCGTCGGTGACGAAATCCGTGGCGCAACAGTCGAACAGGCCACGCTGGCCCTTACAGAACTGGGCCGGGTGCATGCGCCGCTGCTCGGCGACACTGCGATGGCGGCCACCGACTGGCTCAACCGTGAGTCGCCGATGAATCAGGCTTTGATCGGCCAGCTGTACGCCGGCTTCGTCCAGCGCTATCGCGACCAGATTGCGCCGGAGCATCGCGACGTGTGCGAACGTCTTGTCGCAAGTTTCGACGCCTATGTCGCAAGCGAAATCGCGCCGCAGCGCGCACACGGTCTTGTGCACGGTGACTTCCGCCTCGACAACATGCTGTTCGGCGAGCCAGGCGCCGACCGGCCGCTGACGGTGGTGGACTGGCAGACCGTCACATGGGGTCCGCCGATGACAGATGTCGCGTATTTTCTCGGCTGTGCGCTGCGCGACGACCTGCGCCGAGATCACTACGAGGCGTTGCTGCGGGCCTACCACGGCGCCCTCGGACCCAACGCGCCGATCAGCCTCGACGACGTCCGTGACGGCGTGCACCGGCAGAGCTTCTTCGGGGTGATGATGGCGATCGTCTCGTCGATGCTCGTCGCGCAAACCGAACGCGGCGACGAGATGTTCATGGTGATGCTGCGGCGGCACTGCCAGCATGTGCTCGACACCGATGCGCTGGCCGTCTTGCCCGAACCCGTTGCGGCCGAGCCACTCACGGCTGCGGCTGAGGATGAGGGCCCGCATATGGCGACCGACGAGCCGTTGTGGAACGAAAGCTGGTACTTTGACTTCGCCGACGCGCAACAGGGTTTCGGTGGCTGGATACGGCTGGGCCTCTATCCGAACCAGCGCACCGCATGGATCAATGCGCTGCTGTGCGGTCCCGACATGCCAACCGTCGCCCTCAACGACTTCGAGGCCGTGCTACCCGACGACCCCGGCGCCGTTCGCGCCGACGCCATCGACCTCACGCTCGAGGCGACCGAGCCACTGCAGATATACCGGGTGACGGTGCGCGGACGTGGCCACGCCTATGACGATCCAGCCGCGTTGCTACGCGGCGAAACTGGCAGACCCGTCGAACTGACAATGGATCTGGTGTGGTCGACAGCGGGCACGCCGTATCAATATCGGATCACCCCGCGCTATGAGATCCCGTGCACGGTATCCGGCACGCTCGTTGTCGACGGCCGGGAGCTCGTCGTGCATGAGGTCGCCGGCCAGCGTGACCACTCGTGGGGTGTGCGCGACTGGTGGGCCATGGACTGGGTGTGGAGCGCACTGCATCTCGATGACGGCACACACATCCACGGCGTGGACATCCGCATCCCCGGCGCACCGCCGATCGGCATTGGATACCTGCAGCAACGGGGCCAGCCGCTCGTCGAAGTGCAGGCGGTGACCGCACGGGAAACGTTCGGTGACAACGACTTACCGCTGGCGACCACGCTCAACGTTGGCGACCTGGCCGCCACCATCGACATCCGCGGGCACGCACCGGTGCTGCTGACTGCGCCCGACGGGCGGGTCAGCCACTTCCCGCGGGCCTGGGCGGCGATCACCACCGACGACGGACGAACCGGTGTCGGCTGGGTCGAGTGGAACCGCAACCAGGCCTAGCCCATTTTCCGCGAGCGTGCGTGTCTGTACGCCGACACGCCGTGTTCTGCGGGCATTTTGCGCACGCTCGTCGCACGGCGAGTGTGCGTTGACGGTCACCGCGGCCAGTCGCAACCCGTCAGCTCGGCGGACAACTCCCACAGCCGGCGGGCCGCCGCCGGATCGCGGGCCTTCTTGCGCAATCCAGTCACTCGCGGCGGGCCCCACTGATTGAACCGGGGTGCGAAATACGTTCCGCTTGGCAGTTCGGTCGTCAGTGCCTCAAGGGTCGCTCGCGCACCCTGGGCTGGGGTGTGCAACAAGTGCCACACCGGACTGCGCTCGGCCATCGGTATACCGGCGACGATGTCTCTCGTGATGCCGGTGTCAGTCATGCCGGGATCCGACGCGTACGCCCGGACGCCACGGCTGGCGAGCTCCTGAACGAAGAGCAGGTTCGCCAGCTTGGACTCCGAGTAGGCCGCCGTTTTCCGATACCGGCGGGTGTGCCAGTTGAGGTCGTCGAAATGGATGCGGGCGACGTGATACATCGCGCTCGCCACCGAGATCACCCGGTCTTTGATCTTGTCGCCGAGCAGACACGTCAAGGCGAAATGGCCGAGGTGGTTGGTGCCCATATGCGCCTCAAACCCGTCGGCGGTACGGGTCATCGGCAGGCCCATCACGCCGGCGTTGTTCACTAGCACATCAACGGTTTCCACCGAGTCGGCGAAGGACCGCACACTGGCGAGATCCGTCAGATCGAGTTGAGCGACCTCGACGTCGCCCGGCATATCGGCGGCCGCCCGCTCGGCCTTCTCGGTGTTTCGACACGCGATCACGACGCTGTGGCCGCTCGCGGCTGCCGCGGCGGCGGTCGCCTTTCCGACTCCACTGTTGCCGCCGGTGACGATGATCCGCATCAGCGCGGAGCGTACATGATCAGGCCAACGCCGATCAGGCTCACAACGGCTCCCGCGATGTCCCAGCGGTCAGGCCGGAAGCCGTCGGCGATCATTCCCCAGGCCAGCGAGCCGGCGATGAAGACGCCGCCGTATGCAGCCAGCACTCGGCCGAAGTGAGCGTCCGGCTGGAAAGCAGCGACAAACCCGTAGGCACCCAGCGCGACCACGCCTGCGCCGGCCCATAACCATCCGCGATGATCACGGACGCCTTGCCAGACGAGCCACGCCCCGCCAATTTCCAGCAGCGCGGCGACCACGAACAAGGCGATGGATTTCACGATCACATCTCTCAGGGTGCCGCGAGCGTGCGCAAAATGTCCGCAGAACACCGCGTGTCGGGGTACAGACACGCACGCTCGCGGTCAGACCAGGTGGGCGCTGTCGTCGTGAAGATCGTCGCGGCCCAGACCCATTGGAGTCGCGGCCGGCACATCACCGGCAGCGACAACTTTGCGGGTGATCGGCGTGAGCGACCGGAACAGCCTCTCGACTTCGTCGTCGTCCAGCGCGTCGAGCACCGACAGCGCAAGCAGGTCGGTGGTCTCCTCGATGCGCTGTTTGAGGTCTCGACCGGCGTCGGTGAGTGCGCCGTCGCCGTCGAGCAACCCGCGACGGGCCAGTCGCTGCCTGTAGCGGTCCCACTGCTCCGCGTCGTAGTCGCGGCTACGCATGATCATCTCTCGCGGCACCTTGCCGGCGGCGGCGTGCAATACGTTGCTCTCTCGCCCCGATACGCCGTGCGTGGCCAGCACGGCCACATGCCCATCGCCGCGCTGTTCGCGCAGCAGTGTGACCGCGTGCCACAGCCTGGCCACCGGTTCGTCTGGCCAGTCGAGCGCCACGTTCGCCGCGAACAACGGACGACCGTCAAGCGGCGCGCTGCGCGCGGCCTTCTCGGCCAGTTCGACCGCGGCGCCTGCGTCGTCGTCGGTCACGCCACAGCGGCGAAGCGCCGCTACAGCCGAATCCTGTCGGACGTGCAGCGCGTCCGACGGCGAGGCGATGTCCCATGCCGCGGGTAGCGCCTTGGCGACGCGTTCGGGGGTGAAGTTGTAGAACGCGGCGGTGACGACCTCCGTCGGCACCACCCCGAACGGGGCGGATCGAGCGGCGAAATAGCCCATCCAGAATCCGCGAAATCCCAGCCCGTCGAGGGCGGTTCGGGCCTCGGGAGCGAAGTAGGTGACGGCGTGCACAGGTTCGAAGCGATCAAAGAAGCGGCGCGCAAGCGAGGGTTGTCTGGCCACTTTGGCAGTTAACCATCACGCCCGCAACCTACTTGCTATGGTCCGTGCAAACGCCCGGGTGGCGTCCAGCCAGCAACGGTCCAGGAGGCGGCCCTTGCATACGGTGATTACAGCCGCGGGCGCTCTGACGACCGTGGGGGCACTGGTCGCGGGCTGTGATGCGAACGTCGGAATCGGTGGCACGCCGGCCGTCGGCAAAGATGCCCTGCAAACTGACATCGCCGCTCGGCTCGCCAAGGCCGGCGAACAACCGCAATCGGTGACGTGTAAAGAGGACCTGGTCGGCGAGCTCGGCAAGACGACGCGCTGCGAGGTGGTGATGAGCCCGACCAACAGCTTCGAGCCGGTCATCACCGTCACGGGTGTCGACGGAAGCGCCATCGACTACGAGATGAGCCCGGCGGTGTCCAAAGAGCAACTCGAGAAGTCTGTCTCGAGGCTTGTCGTCGATGCGGTGCGGGTGCAGGTCGCTACGGTGTCGTGCGAATCGGGTCTGGAAGGCAAGGTCGGCGCGACCGCGCACTGCGACGTCGACGCAGGCGGAGTCAAACTGCGGCGCACGGTCGAAGTGAACAGCGTCGAGGGTCTGATGATGAGCTTCGACGTGGTGCCGTTGTTGACCAGGGAGGAAGTCGCGAGTTCGCTGCTCGACGAATTCGAGAGGCAGCTGGGACGACGGCCCGACTCGGCGCAGTGCGCTGGCAACCTCGAGGGCAAGGCGGGAAACACCGTCGACTGCACGGTCGTCTCCGGTCAGGACACCAGGTCCTTCATCCTGACGGTCACCACGGTCAGCGGCGGCAGTATCAACTACAGCTACGCGCCGCGCCCCTAGGAGGGCTCCGAAAACTCTTCGGCCACAGCCGATACCGACTCGTCGATGATCGCACGCATGGCGCGCTCGGCGGCTTCCTCGTCGCGCAGCCGAATCGCGCGCGCGACCTGGTCGTGCAGTTCGATCGCCGCAGGGTTAGGCACGTCGGGCATCATGCCGTGGTGGGTGCGGCCGGTGAGCACCTCGGCGACGACGCCGTTCAGCGCCCGAAACATCTCGTTGCCGCTCGCTTCGAGCAGCGTCTGGTGGAAGATCTTGTCCGCCAACAGGTACGCCTCGAGATCTCCGGAGCGGCCATGCACCACCATGTCCGACACCGCGGCGGCCATGATCCGGCACTGATGGGGGTTGGCGCGCCGTGCGGCTAGGGCCGCGGCGGCCGGTTCGAATCCGCGCCGCAGCTCCGAGAGCGACACCAGCTGGGCGGCCCGGTCGCCGGCCTCGAGCCGCCACCGAATGAGCTGGGGATCAAAGACGTTCCACTGCTGGGCCGGCTGAATCGTGATACCCACTCGGCGGCGCGACGCGACCATGCCCATCGACTCCAGCACGCGGATCGCCTCCCTGGCGACGCCGCGCGACACGCCATGCTGCGCGCTGACCCCCTCGAGCGTGAGCACCTCTCCGGCCGGGTACTCCCCGGACACGATCGCGGTGCCGAGCGAGGTGAGCAAGTTGTCGTGCAGAGCGCCGACGTTTGCTTCGGAGGTCACGCATACATCTTGTCATAGCTTTGCTGAGGTAATTAAAAACAGATGATTCTGCTGCAGTATTGCAATCGTATGACTATTAAGGCATGCTGTGTGACGTCAAGCACAATTGGGTAGGTGGAGGGGATGGCGTCACCAATCGTCGTCATGGGAGTCTCTGGCTCCGGTAAGTCGACCGTCGGCGCGGCGTTGGCGCAGCGCCTGAGGGTGTCGTTCGCCGATGCCGACGACTTCCACCCACCGGCCAATATCGCCAAGATGACGGCCGGTCAACCCCTCGACGACGACGACCGCTATCCGTGGCTCGAAGCGATCGGGGAGTGGCTTGCCCAGCATTGCGGCGACGGCGGGGTGATGAGCTGCTCCGCGCTGCGGCGTAAGTACCGCGACCAGTTGCGCCGTCATTGCCCGGTCGTCGAGTTCATGCATCTGTCCGGCACACCCGAGGTCATCGGCAAGCGACAGGCCAGCCGGCCGGGACATTTCATGCCCGCGTCCCTGCTGGCAAGTCAGTTCGCCACGCTCGAGCCGCTCGAGCCCGATGAACACGGCATCGTCATCGATGTCGATCAGAACATCGATTCCATCGTCGACAACTACGTCACGTTATCCGCAACGCGCACAACCCAACAGGAGCACCGATGACTTCAGAATTCGGGTCGGCAATAACCATCCTGGCGGCCGACACCAAGCTGGTCGAGCCCGTAGCTGGCGGCTGGCAGTTGATCCTTGCGGCGCTGGCCGGTATTGCGCTGATCGTCGTGCTGATCACGGTCGCCAAGCTGCATCCGTTCCTCGCATTGATTTTCGGCGCCATCACCGTCGGCATTGTTGCTGGCCAGAACCCGGGGGATGTCCTCGACTCGTTCGGCAAGGGATTCGGCGACACGGCGGCGAGCGTCGGTATTCTGATCGCCCTCGGTGCAATGTTCGCCAAACTGCTTGCGGACTCGGGAGGCGCCGACGAGATCGTCGACACCATCGTCGGACGCGCATCGCCGCGGGCTCTGCCGTGGGCAATGGCGTTGGTGGGTGCCATCATCGGCCTGCCCATGTTCTTCGAGATCGGCCTCGTGCTGCTGATGCCGGTCATATACCTGGTCGCCAAGCGATCGCAGCTCTCGCTGATCACGGTCGGAATCCCTGCGCTGGCTGGGCTATCCGCGATGCACGGGCTGGTGCCGCCGCACCCAGGGCCGTTGACCGCGATCGGTCTGCTGCACGCCGACCTCGGCGTCACGCTGGCGTTGGGCGTGGCCGTCGCGATCCCGACGGTGATCGTGGCCGGGCCACTGTTCGGGCGGCTCGCCGGACGTTGGGTGGTCCTGGACGTGCCAGACCGGTTCGAGGCCGACGATTTCGCCCGAAACGGCGATGGCGGCGTGACGACAGCCGCGGCGGGTTCTGAGGCCGAGGGTGCCACGACGACACAGACCGCGACGCGCACTGAGCGCCGTCGGCCAAGTTTCGGCATCACCTTGTTTTCCGTTCTGCTTCCCGTCGGCTTGATGATGGGTAAGGCACTGGTCGACATCTTCATCGACGACAAGGGCAACCCGCTGCGCCAAACCTTCGACATTCTCGGCCGTCCGCTCGTGGCGCTGTTAATCGCGGTGGTGGTCGGCATCTTCACACTGGGCCGCGGCGCAGCGATGACACGCGATCAGATCGTCAAATGCCTTGAGACGTCGCTGCCCCCCGTCGCCGGCATCATCCTGATCGTCGCCGCCGGCGGCGGATTCAAGCAGGTCCTGGTGGACACCGGTATCGGCACGATGCTCGCGGACTGGGCTAAGGGCACCGGTATCTCGGTGATCCTGCTGGCCTGGGTGCTGGCCGTATTGATCCGGCTCGCAACGGGTTCTGCGACGGTGGCCACCATCACCGCATCCTCACTGATGCTGGGTCTGGTGGAAGGAATGAGCACCGGCGAGGTCTCGCTGGTGGTGCTCGCGGTCGGCGCAGGCTCCCTGTTCTTCTCCCACGTGAACGACGCCGGATTCTGGCTTGTCAAGGAGTACTTCGGTATGTCCGTGGGTCAGACCATCAAGTCGTGGTCGATCATGGAGACCGTGCTGTCGGTGACCGGCCTGGTGCTGGTGCTGCTGCTGGGGATCGTGATATGACGTCCCGGCTCTCTAGCCCTTGACGACCTGGGTGCCGCCCGCAAGCTCGTCGTGCTTGCCCTGTTTCGTCGGGCTGCTGTTGATCGTCACGGCGATGACGATCACGGCGACGAGCGTCAGCAGGCCACCAATGAACGGGATGATGTTGAGCAACGTCCACACATTGCGGATTGCCGCCTGCTGGACGTCGGGCTTAGGCGCCCCGCCGGGCCCATGCACGCTCAGGCCCAACAACTTCTTGCCCGGCGTCCACCCCTGTGTGCCCTCGAAGGCCAGGAAGTAGAGGAACATCAGCAGACCGGAGAACAGGCCGGTCACCCAGTAGTTGTTTAGTGAGCCGATCGCTAGCGCGATTCCGAACGCGACGACATTGACGATGATGCCGTCGATGAGCCGGGCTGCGAATCGTAGGCCCAGCCCCCCTGGTTCTTGACCACCCGATGGCGGCGGATATCCGCCAGGTTCGCCGTACGGTCCGGGCTGTGGTTGAAACTCACCGCTTGTCATGCAGCGAATGTACCGTTCACATCGCTAGCTGCGTGCGGTTTAACGCGCGCCGATCCCAACAACCGGTCATTGGCGCGCAACGTAATTCGGGGTCAGCGCCAGCGGCTGCGGCGCTCCTTGACCTGGGTACGGGCGGTGTCGGCGAACTCGCCGGCACGTTCCCGAGCCACGTCCGCGTACTCCGCGCCGCGCTCGCGGGCGGTTTCCGCCAGCTCGGGAGCCCGCTCACGTGCGACTTCGGCCCACTCCGCGCCGCGTTCGAGGGCCACTTCTGCCAGGTCTGCGCCGCGTTCGCGGGCGACGTGCGCCAGTTCGCGGCCGCGTTCGGCGCCGACCTGCAGGCCGTGTCCGACCTTCTCGGCCAGCGCGCTGTCGGCGAGCGCACCGCCGGTGGCGGCACCTGCGGGCAGGGCGGCACTGACGGCATCGGACACCTTGTGGGCGGCGCGACGCCCACGCCAGCCGAGTGAGGGTTTGCCCTCGGTGTCGACGGCGGCGATGATAAGCCCGCCGATCAGGCTGACGTCGGTCACGAACGCGCGACGCTCATCGGTCTTGCGCTGTGGGTCGGTCTCATTCCAGAACGTATGTCCGCCAAGGCTTCCCGGCACGACGGTGAGCGCCAGTGCCGCAGACGCCAAGCGCGGCAGCTTGCCGGTGGCGAGCAGTAGCCCGCCACCGATCTGCACCGCGGCGTTGACGCGTGCGACCGTCTCGGCATTGGACGGAACATTTGTGCCGACAGGATCCGGCAGCTTGCTCAGACCCTCGAGCGTGGGGCGGGCCGCATCGGCGGCGGGTTTAGGGCTGCGCAGGGCATCGACGCCGCGGCTGATGAAAACCGCTGACAACATCGGGCGCGCAATTCGTCGGATCAACATGGGGCCTGTGTTCCCCGGGCCAGCGGGACGTAAACCCTAGTAGCGGTTGTTTTCGTCGCCGCGTCCCAAGAGCGGCATTGCGTACCAGAACGCGCCCAGTGCGACCAGAGTGCAGCCCCCGGCGATCCAGGCTCCGGTCCTGCCGACGACCGTGTCGAAGACGACGACAGCGACGCCAGCGAGCGCGGCGCCGAGCAGCAGCGTTCCGGCGATCGCATAGTTGTGCGAGGCGGCCACCAGGGTCTTCAGGCGGTGCCTGCGAAACAGCAGTCGGTGCATGCTGACCGGTGCGACCAGCAACACCGTCGCACCGATCGAGCACCCGACCGTGATCAGATAAACCGTGCGCATTGTGGCGTCGAGCTGGGTAAACCGCTGTTGAAACGGCAGAGTCAGAAGGAACCCGGTGAGCAATTGGACGCCGGTTTGCGCCACCCGCAACTCCTGAAGCAGGCTCGACCAATTACGGTCCAGCCGTTGCGCTTCCGTCTCGTCGCGATCCGTGTCCCACTTCTTATGGGCTTCGGGATGCTCGATGTCATCCACATGGCGATTCTTGCATCAAACCGCGTAGCGCAGCAGCGTGATACCCGACCGGAAGGATTTCGGCGGTTCCACCAACCTCAGGGTTCCAATCGCGGTCCCGTCCGGAAAGAGGCGACGGCCGCGGCCCTGCACCGCCGGATAGACGAACAACCGGTATTCGTCGACGACCCCGCCCGCGATTAGCGCGTGCGCGAGGCTGATGCTGCCGGTCAGCACGATGTCCTTGCCCGGTTGCGACTTCAGCTCGGTGGTCCGCTCGATCGGGTCACCGGTCAGCACGGTCGAGTTCTGCCACTCGGGGTGGCTCATCGTGGAGGACACCACGTACTTGGCGACCTTGTTGAGGTAGTCGGTCACCCCGGTGGTGTCGTCGGTCTGTTTGGGCCAGTAGCCGCGGAAGTCCTCGAATGTCTGCCGCCCGACCAGCAGCGCATCGGCCTGCGAGTCCTGGCGATGCGACTCCTCGAGCAGATCCTCGTCCTGGAGCTGGGGGTCGAACCAATCGTCGAGCATCTCGACGGACCCGTCCAGCGTGATGTTCTGGGTGATCACGAGTTTTCGCATATAGGTACTGACATCACAGCGCCGGTGAAGTCATCGCAGGGGTAGCTTCGCAGGCGTGGCACTCGTTGCGGGAATCGACTCGTCCACCCAGTCCTGCAAGGTGGTCGTCTGCGACGCGGACACCGGTGACATCGTGCGGTCCGCGTCGTCGCCTCATCCCGACGGCACCGAGATCGATCCGCAGCTGTGGTGGTCCGCGCTGCAAGCCAGCATCGATGCTGCCGGGGGACTCGACGATGTGGCGGCGGTGTCGGTCGGCGCGCAGCAGCACGGCATGGTCTGCTTGGACGGCGCGGGCACGGTCGTACGAGATGCGTTGCTGTGGAACGACACTCGCTCGAGCGCCGCGGCCGCCGAACTTGTCGACGAGCTCGGCGGCGCAGGCGAGTGGGCGAAGCGGATCGGCGTGGTGCCGGTCGCGGCGATCACGGCGACCAAGCTGCGGTGGCTGGCCGACCATGAACCCGCGCACGCCGATGCGACGGCGGCGGTGTGTTTGCCGCACGACTGGCTGACGTGGCGACTGAGCGGCTCGACGGACATCGCGTCGCTGCACACCGATCGAAGCGACGCAAGCGGTACCGGGTACTTCTCGTCGGAGACCGACAGCTACCAGCCCGACCTGCTCGAGTTAGCGCTGCGGGGGCGACGGCCCGCGCTGCCCACCGTGCTCGGCCCGAGGGACCCGGCTGGCCAGACATCGGCGGGAGCGGTGCTCGGTCCCGGCGCAGGCGACAACGCCGCGGCGGCGCTGGGGCTTGGCGCGGGCCCCGGTGATTGCATCGTTTCGCTTGGCACGTCCGGCGTGGTGAGCGCGGTGGGGAACGCCGCACCACATGACCCTGAGGGAATCGTGGCCGGTTTCGCCGACGCCACCGGACGCCAACTACCGCTGGTGTGCACACTCAACGGGGCTCCTGTGCTGGCGGCCGTGACGACGATGCTCGGCGTCAACTTCGACGAGATGGACCGGCTTGCGTTGACGGCGCCACCTGGTGCCGACGGCCTCACCCTGGTGCCATACTTCGACGGCGAACGCTCGCCGAATCTTCCGGACGCCGCGGGTGCGTTACACGGCGTGACGACACGAAATCTCGCGCCCGCCAACGTTGCCCGCGCGGCAGTGGAGGGCCTGCTGGCCTCGATCGCATACTGCGTCGACAAAATCTCAGTCCAGGGCGTGGATGTGCAACGCATCATCCTGATCGGCGGGGGGGCGCGTTCGGAAGCGGTCCGGCGCATCGCACCCGCGGTCCTGGCCGCGCCCGTGCACGTGCCGACGCCGGCCGAGTATGTCGCCCTTGGCGCGGCTAGGCAGGCGGCATGGACGCTGTCGCAACAGGATTCGCCGCCGTCGTGGTCATTTGGAGTGACGGCTTCCTACACCGCGGACCCGACACCGCACGTGCTCGAGCAGTACCGCGCGGCGCAGCCACTGACGCTGGGGCAGTGACCTTCGGCAAACGGAACCAGTTGCCTACGCAAGTGTGACGAAGTTCAAATTGCGAATGTGACGTAGATCATTGCTCAGGCTAACCATCGCTTGGAAATCTGTCGCGATGGCTGACCTCGACTTCGCCTACGACCTCACTCTCGATGAGGCCCGCCGGCGCACCGCCGTGCTGGAGGCGATCGGCGACGACTGGGACCCGATTGCGGTGCTCGCCGAGGAGGAGAAGGCGTACGACATGCTGTACTCCAATCTCGACGAGGATCAGCAGCGGATCTACGACCAGCTGGTCAGCGCAGGTGTACTGCCGGATCGGACGGTGAATCGTGTTGCCGATTGACCCGACCGCCGACCGGGCCCGACGCGCCTGGCTTCCGTGCCCTCGCTGCAACCATGACGCCGGCTGCGGCGAGTGCCAAAGCACCAGGAATTGCGCCACACATTGGCAGTACCTACTGAGCAACAAGGGCACGCTCGTCTTCCTGCAGTGCCCGGACTGCGGCTACCTCTGGTCGACCGACACCCGCGAGCGCGGCCGCCGGCGGTCCGACGCGGCCTGACTCCTACGGCCCGGGGACGGGGCGTGGCCACTTCGGGCAAGGCAGCTCGGACGCGGGCGCAGGCCGCATCCGATCCAACACCGTCCGCAGCGGCGGCCACGTCGCCCGGCCTCGTCGCGTCACCGCGTAGGCCGTCAGCACGGCCTTCGGTTCCGACAGCGGGAGCACCTTGACGCCGGCGGTTGTCGGCCGGCCGATCGGCAGCAGTCCCACGCCATAGCCGGCGATGATCAGATCCTCCACCAGTTCGAGGCTGTCGATCTCATGCGCGATGCGCGGGACGAAACCGGCCAGCGACGCCAGTGTCCGCACGGCATCCTCGTCAGCTGTGTTGCGGGAGTTGACGATCCATGTCCGATCGGCGTAGTCGGCGATCTCCGCGGGCCCGTCCGGGGTGTCGGCTGGCACGCCCAGTCCCCACGGAACCGACCACAGCGCGACCGTTTCGAGCACTGGGCTCGGTGAGGCGGGTGCGAGGTTGTAGTCATAGGTCAGCGCTAGGTCGAGGTCGTCGTTGGTCAGCAGCGCGAAGGCCTCGATCGGTTCGTACTCCCTGATCACGAAATGGACCTTCGGGAACCTCTCTGCGAGCTCGGCCACGATCGGCAACAGCGAGACCCGAATCCCCGTCGCGAAGCCGCCTACGCGCACGGTGCCTGCCGGCTCGGCATCCGGGTCGAGGTCGAGGCGTGCACTGTCGACGGCCGCCAGGATCGTGACGGCGTGGTCGGCCAGGCGTTGGCCGGCGGGCGTGAGTCGAACCCGTCGTCCCTCGGGCTCGATCAGTTGCGCGCCGGCTTCCCTTGCGAGAGCGGCGATCTGCTGTGACACCGTCGACGTGGTGATGTGGTGTGTCTCGGCGACGGCCCGCATGGAGCCGAGCCGGGAGAGCGCAACCAACAGCTGCAGGCGACGGGTGTCCACTCAACGATTGTTCATGATTCCTGAACGGTATGTCCAGAAAAATCACGTGGACGCGAACGGTTGGTCTGCCGTTCAATGCAGAGGTGACCACCAACCACGCCCGCACCGGCGCCATGATGGCGATGGGCTCGATGCTGTGCGTGCAGGTCGGGCTGGCGATCGCCGTGACGTTGATCGACCGCATCGGCGTGGAGGGCGCGGCGTGGCTGCGGCTGGCGTGGGCCGGCGTGCTGATGCTCGTGATCGTGCGGCCGCGCTTCGCGGCGTTCACCTGGGCCACGTTCCGGGTGTGCGTCGTGCTGGGAGTGGTGACGGCGGCCGTCACGCTGCTGTTCATGGCCGCACTGGATCGCATCCCGTTGGGCACGGCCAGCGCACTCGAGTTCCTCGGACCGCTGGGCGTCGCCGTGGCGGTCGGCAAGGGCGGACACCGTCTGGTCTGGCCGGGACTCGCGGCGGTCGGCGTCGTGCTGCTCACCCAGCCGTGGGCGGGCGCCGTCGACCCGGTCGGCGTGCTGTACGCACTCGGCGCGGCGGTGTGCTGGGCCTGTTACATCCTGCTCACCCAGCGCGCAGGTGACGAGGTCTCGGGCATCAATGCTCTGGCGGTCTCGATGCCCGTCGCCGGTCTGGTCGCCACCATCGTGGTCGGCCCGTCGGTCCTGCCGCGAATGACTCCCGAGATTCTGCTCATCGGAATCGGGTTGGCCATGCTGCTGCCGGTGGTGCCGTTCGCGCTCGAACTGCTGGCGCTTCGCCGACTGACCACCGCGGCGTTCGGCACGCTGATGGCACTCGAGCCTGCGTTCGCGATGATCGTCGGCCTGCTGGTGTTGCATCAGGTGCCCGGTCCGGCGGGTGTCGTCGGCATCTGTTTCGTGGTGGCCGCAGGCATCGGTGCAGCCCGCACCGGCGCCCGCTCGTCGCCTGTGCCCGCCGAGGTCGGCTGATACCCTGCGCCACATGGCATCCGGAATCTTCGATTCGCCCATCGTCGGCATCGTCAACAAACTGTTCGTCGGCCTCATCGACGCGCCCATCGTGGGACCGTTGGTACGGCGCGGCTTGATCAACATTCGCTATGTCGGCCGACGCTCAGGTAAGACCATCGAGACGCCGGTCGGCTATCGGCGGTCTGGCGACACGATCACCATCAACGTCATGTCGCCCGACGCCAAGTCGTGGTGGCGCAACTTCCTCGGCGAGGGCGGCCCAATCACACTGCTGAAGCTCGACGGTGCCGACCGCACCGGCCACGCGGTCGCCGACCGCGACGAGGAGGGCCGCGTCAAGGTCACCGTCCAGCTGAACTAGCCCTCGATTCGCTTGCGCCGGTACAGCGTTCCCACGGCGAGTAGGAGCAGGCTGATCACGAGGATGGCCGTCGCCAGCACGTTGATCTGCGGGGGCACCGCGGCCTTCACAGCCGCGTTCACGTACAGCGGGTAGGTGACCGTCGAACCGCTGACGAAGTACGTGATGATGAAGTCGTCGAGCGACAGCGCGAATGACAGCATCGCGGCCGCCACGATGCCCGGGACGATAAGTGGCAGCGTGACTTTGAAGAACGTCCGAGTGGGGCTGGCGCCGAGGTCCATGGATGCGTCCTCCAGCGTCCAGTCGAACCCGCGCATTCGCGCCCGCACTGTCATCGCGATGAAGCTGATCTCGAACGCGATGTGCGCGATCAGGATCGTGGTGTAGCCGGCCGCCCAGCCCAAATCGAGAAACAGGGTCAGCAGCGCCGCGCCCATCACCACTTCGGGGGCGGTCAGCGGCAGTATCAGAAATGTGTCGACCGCGGTGCGCCCTCGGAATCGTTGGCGCACAAGGGCTACGGCTACCAGCGAGCCCAACACAACAGCGAAAGCGGTGGAGACCGCGGCGACGTTGAGGCTCAGCTTCAATGCGTCGGTCAGTGCTGGGTACTTGAAGGGGTGTGCCCAGTTGTTCAGGGTGAAACCCTGCCACGAATAGTTGAACTTGCCCTTTGGATTATTGAACGAGAACAACACGATCACGAAGATCGGCAGGAAGAGATAGAGCAGCACCAGGCCCGCGACGATGCGCAGGATCAGGTCGCCCCATCTCGGGCTCCCCTTGATCTTCTTGGGCTCCGTGGTGGCGAGCTCCGTGATGGCCTGGGTCGTCATACCAGGTCCTCTGTGCCGAGCGCCCGCGTGTACAGCAGCACGCCGACGAGGATGATCGCCATCAGCACCATGCTCAGCGCCGCAGCGGCGGGATAATCCTTGACTACGAGGAACTGTTTCTGAATGACGTTGCCAATCATCGTCGTTTGAGTACTACCCAGATAGTCGGCGTTGATGAAGTCGCCCGACGCGGGGATGAAGACCAGCAGGCTGCCCGCCAGTACGCCGGGCATCGACAACGGCAGGATGACCTTGGTGAAACTGCGCCTGTTTGTCGAGTAGAGGTCCTTTGACGCCTCGATGAGCCGGGGGTCGATCTTCTCCAAACTGACGTACAGCGGCAGGATCATGAAGATGATCCAGTTGTAGGTCAAACCGCCGATGACCGCCCAACTGGTCGAGAGCAGCCGGCCCTCGCTGGGCAGCAGGCCGACCGCGCCCAATGCGCTTACCACCCAACCCTCGTCGGCCAGAATGGTTTTCCACGCGATGGTGCGGATCAGGAAGGTCACGAAGAAGGGCAGGATCACCAATCCGAGGATCAGGTTCTTGTACCGGCCCGCCTTGAACGCGATGACGTATGCCAGCGGAAATGCCAGCAGCACGCACAGCCCGGTGGCCACCAATGCATACGTAAAGGTCCGGATGATCTGGTCCTGGTAGTGGCTGAACGCAGCGGCGTAGTTCCCGAAGTCCCAGTTGAATGTCAGCGTCGGCAGATACACCGAGCCACCAGACGATGACAGCGACGTGCGCGCCAGCGAATAGAACGGCACCACGAAGAAGATCCCGAGGTACACCAGCGCGGGCAGGATCATCAGGTACGGGGCGATCTTGCTCCGCTGTCGATTGCTGGCGGCAGCACCGGCCATCGGCTCAGCCGCCAGTGACGGCGGCGTAGAGCGTGTTGAACTCTTGCGTCTGCTCGTCGGTGAGGTCGGCCCATGACTTCAACTTGTCGATGCTCGCCTGCGGCGGGTTGATCAACGAGTTGCCGGCCAGCTTCGGATCAATCTTGTTGAGCTCGTCGGTCATGTCTGCCAACACGGGAACGTACTGGGTGAACGCGATGAGCTTGGCGTAGTTCGGGCGATCGTAGACGTAGTTGATCCACGCCTCGGCGGCCTTCTGGTTCTGCGTGGTGTACGGGATCACCTGGGTGTCGATGAACCACGTGCCGCCGGACTCGGGGATGACGAACTGCAGGTCGGGGTTGTCGGCCTGCAGCTGCACGACGTCGCCCGAATATGCCTGCGCGACAGCGATATTGCCCGAAGCCAGATCGTCGGCGTAATCATTGCCCGTGAAGCGCCGGATCTGGCCCTTGTCTTTCTGTTCCTTGACCAGGTCGACCGCCTTCTGAACGGCCTCGGTCGTCGGCTTCTCGGGCGAATTGCCCTGCGACTGCATGATCATTCCGAGCCCGTCCTGCGTGTCCGAGAGCAGGCTGACCCGGCCCTTCAACGCCGGATCCCACATGTCGTCGATGGTCTTGATGTCCCGCTTCGTGGCGGCCTTGTTGTACGCCAGCCCGACCATGCCGGTCATGTAGGGCGCGGTGAACTTACGGCCCGGATCGATCTGCGAATCCAGCAGGTCCTTGCGCAGATTCTTCCTGTTGGGGACGCCTGCATCGCTGATCTCGTTGAGCCAGCCGAGGCGATGGATGCGGGCCGCCATGAACTGCGTGGGTACCACCAGGTCCGCGCCGATGTCCTGTTTGCGCGACAGCGGCTCTTTCACCTTGGCGAACCACTGCTCGTTGTCGTTGAAGTCTTCCTTGTAGTCCACCGTGAGGCCGGACGACTTCTGGAACGCGGCGACGAAGCCGTCGGCCATGTACAGCGGCCAGTTCGAGATCCGCAACGTTCCCGTGGCGGGTCCAGCCTGTGTCGACGAAGACGTGCCGGTTGCGGATTTGTTGTCCGAGCTGCACGCGGCGAGGAAGGAGCCGCCGAGGGCCACCGCTGCGGCGGCTGCGGCGCCGCCGCCGATGAACCGCCGGCGCGAGGTCCGATTGGCCGCAAGACGGGCAGCGAGTTCGACATCGATTGCTGAGTTCCTGCTGGGCATGGCGACTGTGCCTTTCGTGGATTTCCGAAGGGAGAAAACGGATTACGGCCAACGGTTACGAGTCGTCGAGCATTTCCTCGAGATCCTCGGTGGTGGGGATGTCGGCTGCGGGAAGCACCAGCGATGCATCGGGGGCCCAGCAGACGTGGACCTCGTCGCCCGGGCGCAGCATCGGAAGGTCCTGCTCCGGGCCGATGTGGGCGAGGATCGTCGAGTCATCCGGCGCGGCCAGCGACAGCCGCACCACCGGTCCCTGGAACGTCAGGTCGCGCACGGTTGCCCGCACTGTCGCGACGTCACCCGTCGGCGCATCCATCGAGAGCCGCACGCGTTCCGGACGCACCATCAGCGTCGCGTGCCCGCCCGGCTCGATCGTGGTGTCGCCGGCACGGGACGTCAACGTCGTTCCGAGCACCTCGACTTCGACGAAGTCACGGTTGGCGCGGCCCGTCTGGCGTCCGGCCCACAGATTGGCCTGGCCGATGAAGCTGGCCACGAACACCGTCGAGGGTCGGTCATAGATCTCGGTGGGGGTGCCGATCTGATCGACGTTGCCTGCGTTCATGAC
>JAVRPX010000743.1:0-7627 GCA_032161985.1 Mycobacterium sp. | reverse complement strand
TTGGATGGAGGCGGGGGACCCACCGGTCCACCGAATCAACAGGACCAGGAGCCGCATGCGGCTCCTTGGGGTGAAGCTTGCGCTGTTTCGGCGGTGCAGGCCGGGCGACCTCTCCAGCCCGAACCCGACAGCTGACCTCGCGGGCGCAGAAGAGAGGACCTAACGCACCTATGAGTGGACGGCACCGCAAGCCCACTGCATCGGCAGTAAACGTCGCGAAAATCGCCTTCACTGGCGCAGTCATCGGAAGCGGAAGCCTCGCCCTCGCCGGGCAAGCCGGCGCCGCCACCGACGGCGAATGGGACCAGGTCGCCAAGTGCGAATCAGGCAATAACTGGGCCATCAACACCGGCAACGGCTACCAGGGCGGACTGCAGTTCTCGCCGGGCACCTGGTCTTCGCATGGCGGCAGCCAGTACGCGCCGTCCGCGCACATGGCCACCAAGGACGAGCAGATCGCCGTCGCCGAGCGTGTGCTCGCCACCCAGGGCAAGGGCGCATGGCCGGTGTGCGGCAGGGGCCTGTCCGGCTCGACGCCGCGCAACGTCATCGAGGAGCCGCAGGCCCTCGACGCCTCCGCCGTCAACGGCGAGCTGCCGCCCCCGCCGCCGTTCGATCCGTTCGCTCCCCCGCCGCCTCCTGACGCCGCGCCCTTCGACCCGATGTCGGCGCCGCTGCCCGACGCACCGCCGCCCGCTGCTCCGCTGGATGCACCGCTGCCGCCTCCTCCTCCGCCGGTTGAGCAAGCACCGATCGTCGACGCCGCGCTCGAAGCGCCACTGCCGCCTCCGCCGCCCGCCGACGCCCCGCCGGTCGAGGACTCGGTCGTCGCGCTCGCCGACTGGGACGTCGCACCGGCTCCTGCCGATCAGCCGGAAGTCTGGGCCCTGCACGCCCCGATGCCGCTCGACCCCGTACTGCCGCCGCTTCCGCCCGCCCCACCGGCTCCCTCGGCGCCGCCCGCGCCGGGGGCCGTCGCGGCACCCGCACCGGACCCGCTGGCCCCACTCAACGCCGTCAACATCCCGGGCCCGGCCATCGATGCCGCCAACCAGGCGATGACCGATCCCGCCGCAGCCCTGCCGGTGATGCCGGACGGCGTACCGCACCTGGCAAGCCCGGACAGCCTGCCGCCGGGCTCCACAATGGATCCGGGCGCGACGGCCGGCGATAGCCCCAACGTCGGCTACCTCAAGGACTTGTGGCAAGCGGTGCAGAGCCATGACATCAGTGGCAAGGAAGCGTTGATCATGGGGCTGTCCCAGCGCGGGATGAACACGCCGATCCCGCAGCAAGCCCCTGGCCCGAACGTGCCGATCACCCCGGGCGCACCGGCCGATCCGGCCGCGCCGCCGCCACCGGCACCGGACGCACCTCCGGTCCTGCCGCCCGCCTAGCAGGTCAGGCGGATCCCACCCACTCGTCGGTTCCGTCGGCGTAGTGCTGGTGCTTCCATACCGGTAGCCGGGCTTTGACGGTGTCGACCAGCCGGGCGCACGTTTCGAACGCGGCCGCTCGGTGGTCCGCGGCGACCGCGGCCACCAGGGCAGCATCCCCGATCTGCAGAGTGCCGATTCGGTGGCTGACCGCGATGGCCCGCACGCCGTGACAGTCGGCCGCGATCTCGGCGGCCACGTCGGCCAGGGTCTGCTGCGCTGAGGGATGCGCGGAATACTCCAGCCGGATGACGGTGCGCCCGTCGTCGTGATCGCGAACCACGCCCGCGAATCCCACGACGGCTCCGGCCGACTCGTGTGCCACCAGCGCCTCGTACTCGGACAGCTCGATCGGCTGCTCGGTCAGTTCAACGCGCAATACGACGGCCGTCATCGCGTGTGGTCCTTGCCTGCGAGCTGGTCGAGCGCGTGCTCGAGAACGTCGTCGAGCACGCCGAGGCCGTCTTTGACGCCCCCGGTGGAACCGGGAAGGTTCACGATCAGCGTGCGGCCTCTGACGCCGCAGACCCCGCGGGACAGCACCGACGTCGGCACGTGCGGCAGGCCGGAACGCCGGATCGCATCGGCGAGGCCGGGAATCTGATAGTCGACGATGTCCGCGGTTGCGTCGGCCGTACCGTCCGTCGGTGAGATGCCGGTGCCGCCGGAAGTGATTATCACGTCGACGTTTTCGCCGATCGCGGCGAACAGCGACTTGACCACGCCAGAGCCGTCCGCGACCACCACGGCTGCCGGAGTGGTGATGCCCTGCCGGTTGAGCCAGTCGACGATGATCGGGCCACAGCGGTCCTCGTAGACACCCGCCGCCGCCCGTGTGGACGCGATCACCACCCGGCCCGACCGGGTCATGACGGTCTGTTCTTCGCGCGAGCGCTCATCACCTCGTCCACAGCCCCGTCTTACCGCCCTCTTTGCGCAACACCCGGACGTCGTCGATGCGGGCGGCGGGGTCGACGGCCTTGATCATGTCGTAGAGCGTCAGCGCGGCGACGCTGACGGCCGTCAACGCCTCCATCTCGACGCCGGTGCGGTCGGTGCTGCGCACGGTCGCGGTGATGCCGACTGCTCCGTCGCCAGCCTCGAAGTCGACATCGACTCCTGTCAGGGCGAGCTGATGGCACAGCGGGATGAGGTCGCTGGTGCGTTTGGCCGCCAGAATGCCTGCCACCCGGGCGGTCGCCAGGGCGTCGCCCTTGGGTAGCCCGCCCGAGGCAATGAGGGCGACGACCTCGGGTGTGGTGTGCAGTGTCCCCGCCGCGACGGCCGTGCGCTTGGTGGCATCCTTGCCGGTCACGTCGACCATGTGCGCCGCGCCCGACTCGTCGAGGTGCGATAGACGACGCGCGGGGTCGGTCACCGCTATTTGTTGACGACCGTGATCGGATGTGTGTACGGAAGCTCGTCGGCCGGCAGCGGAAACGTCAGGTCGCCGAACGGCGACAGCGCGCCGGTACGGTCGGTGGCCGCCTCACTGACCGCGTGATCGTCGTCGCCGTTGACCTCGGGCCAGCCCGGGTCGACGTATCGGTTCTTCTGTTTCTTGTCAGCCACGTATCCATTCTGGCAGGCGCCGCGAGCAGTGGCGACACCGGCGGGCTGCCCTACCCTGGTCAGCAATGACCGAAACACCGGAGGGCAGGAGCGAAGCGACCCGGGAAACTGCCCAGCCGGGCGTCCCCCTGGGCGCCTGGCTGGCCGAGCTTGATGACGAGCGGCTGATCCGACTGCTGGAGCTGCGGCCCGACCTGACACAACCGCCGCCGGGCACGATCGCGGCGCTGGCGGCCCGCGCGCAGGCCCGCCAATCGGTCAAGGCCGCCACCGACGAGCTCGACTTCCTGCGGCTGGCCGTGCTCGACGGGCTGCTCGTCCTGCACGCGGACACCGCCGCCGTCCAGCTGACCAAGCTGCTGGCGCTGATCGGCGACCGGGCGGGCGAGGACACCGTCACCGTCGCCGTCGAAGACTTACGGGAGCGCGCGCTGGTGTGGGGCGACGCCACCGTGCGAGTCGCGGCCGAAGCGGCTGCCGGGCTGCCCTGGTACCCGGGTCAGGTCACCGTCGAGAACACCGAGCAGACGGATATCGCGGCCCGGCTGGAGGCGCTCGACTCGGCGCAGCTCGAGCTGTTGCAAAGGCTGCTGGAGGGCTCACCGATGGGGCGGACGCGCGACGCCGCGCCCGGCACCCCGCCGGACCGGCCGGTACAGCGGCTACTTGCCGCCGGTCTGCTGCGGCAGGTCGACGCCGAAACGGTGATCCTGCCCCGGCTGGTCGGTCAGGTGATGCGCGACGAGCTGCCAGGACCGGCGCAGTTGTCACAACCCGATCCGGCGGTGTCCACCACCACCGTCGCCGACGTCGACGCTGTGGCCGCAGGGGCGGTGATCGACCTGCTGCGCGAGGTCGAGGTAGTGCTCGAAACCCTCAGCGCCACACCGGTTCCAGAGCTGCGCAGCGGCGGCCTTGGCGTGCGTGATGTCAAGCGCCTGACCAAGGTCACCGGGATCGACGAGGCCCGGCTCGGCCTAATCCTGGAGGTATCGGCGGCGGCGGGGCTCATCGCGGCAGGGCTGCCCGAACCCGGCCCGCACGACGGCGTCGGCCCGTACTGGGCACCGACGGTGGCCGCAGACCGGTTTGTCGAATCGTCGGCGGCATCCAAGTGGCACCTGCTGGCGTCGACCTGGCTGGATCTACCGGGCAGGCCGAGCCTGATCGGGAGCCGCGGACCCGACGGCAAACCCTATGCGGCGCTGTCGGATTCGCTCTTCTCGACGGCGGCGCCGCTGGACCGGCGGTTGCTGCTTGACGTGCTGGCCGACCTGCCCTCGGGAGCGGGCGTCGACGCTACGTCCGCGTCAAGCGCGATGACTTGGCGTCGCCCCCGCTGGGCGGTGCGCCTGCAGCCCGCCCCCGTCGGCGACCTGCTGACCGAGGCGCACGCGCTGGGCGTGGTGGGCCGCGGCGCGATCGCCTCGCCTGCGCGAAAGATGCTCGCGGGCGACCCGGCGGACGCCGTTGTCGCCGCGCTAGACAAGGTGCTGCCCAAACCCATCGACCACTTCCTGCTCCAGGCGGACCTGACGGTCATCGTGCCGGGACCCTTGCAGCGCGACCTTGCCGAGCAACTCGGCTCTGTGGCGAAGGTGGAATCGGCGGGTGCGGCGATGGTGTACCGCATCAGCGAGGCCTCGATCCGGCGCGCCCTCGATACAGGGCGCACTGCAAGCGAGCTGCACGCGTTGTTCAACCGGCACTCGAAAACGCCTGTGCCGCAGGGGCTGACGTATCTGATCGACGATGTCGCACGCCGGCACGGGCAGCTGCGCGTCGGCATGGCTCAGTCGTTCGTCCGATGCGAGGATCCGGCGCTGCTGACCCAGGCCCTCGCCTCGCCCGCCGCCGAAGAGCTGGAGATGCGTCTGCTCGCGCCGACCGTCGCGGTGTCCCAGGCACCGATCTCCGAAGTGCTGTCCGCGCTGCGCGGCGCCGGCTTCGCGCCTGCGGCCGAGGATTCCACCGGCGCGATCGTCGACATCCGCGCCCGTGGCGCCCGGGTGCCCGCGCCGCCCCGGCGCCGCGCCTACCGGCCCACGCCGTCGCCCACCAGCCAGACGCTCGGCGCGATCGTCGCGGTCCTGCGCAAGGTGGCGACAACACCGTCCTCCAGGCTCGACCCGACCGTCGCGATCTCGCAACTGCAGGAGGCCGCACACCTGCAGTCGTCGGTGGTGATCGGATACGTCGATCCAGCCGGGGTGGCCACGCAGCGGGTGGTGGCGCCGATCAACATCCGCGGCGGGCAGCTGACGGCCTACGATCCGGCATCCGGCCGGGTCCGCGAATTCGCCATCCACCGTGTCACGTCGGTGGTGGCGGCCGACTCCGCATAATTAACCGGGCTACCCGCGCCACAGCGAATTCACAGCACCGTTGGTGAATATGTCTGTGTGACAACGGTGTTAAGCGAGGCGGCGCAGGCGCCGGGACGGCACGGCGTGTCGTTGTTGCACGGCTGGCTGCCGCCCACCGTGCAGGCGGTGGCAGCTGTGGTGCTGGTGGTAGCGATCGGTTGGCGTTCGCGACGGTGGCGACTGGTGTGGCTGCCGGTGGCGATCGTCGTCGGCCTGATCCTGACGGCATGGACACACTGGTACATCGATTCGCAGGGCCTCGCGGGAGATCCCGCGCCGCCGTCGCTGTTTGTGTGGGTCGGCCTCACCGGCCTTGCGCTGGCGGTCGCAGTGCTCGGCTGGCGCGACAGCCGGTGGCGGCGCCGGACGGTTTCGCTGGCAGCGGTGCCGCTGTGCCTGCTCAGCGCGGGCGTGGCGCTGAACCTGTGGGTCGGCTACTTCCCGACTGTTCCGGCGGCATGGAACGAGTTGACCGCGGGCCCACTGCCCGACGAGACCGATCTGCCCACCGCAATGGCCATGCGGGGCAAGGGCGTTCCGTCACACGGATCGCTCGTGCCGGTGACCATTCCCGACGACGCATCGCAGTTCAAACACCGCACCGAGCTGGTGTATCTCCCGCCGGTGTGGTTCGCCAATCCGGCCCCCAAGCTGCCGGTGGTCATGATGATCGCGGGCGAATTCAACACCCCCTCGGACTGGGCGCGCACAGGGAACGCGATCGCCACCATCGACAACTTCGCCGCCGCGCACGGTGGCAACGCGCCGGTATTCGTGTTCGTCGACGTCGGCGGATCGTTCAACAACGACACCGAATGCGTCGACGGTCCCCGCGGCAACGTGGCCGACCACCTCACCAAGGACGTGCCGCCGTACGCCACGAGCACGTTCGGCGTGAACAGCGCCAACTGGGGGGTCGTGGGCTGGTCGATGGGCGGCACGTGCGCGGTGGACCTGACCGTGATGCATCCCGAACTGTTCAGCACGTTCATCGACATCGCCGGAGACACGGGGCCCAACGCGGGCACCAAGGAGCAGACCATCGCCCGCATCTACGGCGGCGATGCTGCCAAGTGGGCGATCTACGACCCCACTACGGTGATGACCAAGCACGGCGTTTACAAGGGCGTCTCGGGCTGGTTCGCGATCTCCTCCGATGCCCCGACGCAGCGCAAGGGCGGCTACGGCAACCCCGACGCGGTCGGACTCGGCGGTCAGGACGCCGCGGGCAACCCCGGCGACCAGACCGAGGCCGCCAACTCGCTGTGCTCGCTGGGCCGCGCCAACGGCATCCGCTGTGCGGTGATCGCCACCCCGGGCAAGCACGACTGGCCGTTCGCGATGGACGTATTCACCTCCTCACTACCCTGGCTGGCCGGCCAGATCGGCACACCCGGCGTCCCGAGGATTCCCCTGCCCGGCGCGGCCGCACCGCCGGACCCATCAGCAGCGCCGCTGACCGCCGCGAGGCACTGAAACGCCGGGTGTCCGCCGCGTCGGGATAATGGACAGAATGACCGACGGCCCCCTGATCGTGCAGTCCGATAAGACGGTGCTGCTTGAAGTCGACCATGAGCAGGCCGGTGAGGCGCGCGCCGCAATCGCCCCGTTCGCCGAGCTGGAGCGTGCGCCCGAACACATCCACACCTACCGCATCACTCCGCTGGCGCTGTGGAACGCCCGCGCGGCCGGGCACGACGCCGAACAGGTGGTCGACGCGCTGGTGTCGTTCTCCCGTTATGCGGTGCCGCAGCCGCTGCTGGTCGACATCGTCGATGTGATGGCCCGCTACGGGCGGCTGCAGCTGGTGAAGAGTCCCGTTCACGGCCTGACCCTGGTCAGCCTGGACCGCGCGGTGCTCGAAGAAGTCTTGCGGCACAAGAAGATCGCGCCGATGCTCGGCGCCCGCATCGACGACGACACCGTCATGGTGCACAACAGCGAGCGCGGCCGCATTAAGCAGATGCTGCTCAAGATCGGCTGGCCCGCTGAGGATTTGGCAGGCTACGTCGACGGCGAGAAGCATCCGATCAGCCTCGACCAGGAGAACTGGCACCTGCGCGACTACCAGGAGATGGCCGCGGAGTCGTTCTGGCAAGGAGGCTCCGGTGTGGTGGTGCTGCCGTGCGGCGCAGGCAAGACGCTGGTCGGCGCGGCCGCGATGGCAAAGGCCGGGGCGACCACGTTGATCCTCGTCACCAACACCGTGGCGGGCAGGCAGTGGAAGCGCGAACTCATCAACCGCACATCGCT
>JAVRPX010000742.1:0-9877 GCA_032161985.1 Mycobacterium sp. | reverse complement strand
GAGACCGTCGGCGGCGGTTGGGCCGAGTTCGTGCGGGAGACATCACCCCAGTTCCGCCGGCCGACAATCGAGCAGCTCGAGACCGTCACCGCACCGATTTGGTCCGAATTCGTCGACGGCGCCGAGTATTCGCACGACCGGCTGACGGAGATCTGGTCCGAACTGCGGCCTGATGCGATCGTGCATGACTGCGTGGCCAGCTTCCCGTCCGTTTCGGTTGCCGGGTGCCCGTGGATTCGTGTGGTGTCCGCCAATCCCCTGGAGATCACCGATCCCGACATCCCGCCGGTGTTCTCCGGCTATCCGTCGCGCGACCGCAGCGGGTGGGACGACTTCTGGGTCGAGTATCGCCGGCTGACCGATCCCCTTGTCGAACGGTCGTCGGCGTTTCACCAGCACTGCGGCGCACCGCCGTTGCCAGATGGCGAATTCCAGTACGAATCACCGTATCTGAACCTCTACATGTATCCGGCCGAGCTCGACTACGCGCGGTCCCGCCCGCTCGGCTCGACATGGCACCGCATCGACACGTCCACCCGCAACTCCGACGCTCGCTTCGACATCGCCGACAAGGTCGGCACCGAGGGCAAGCTGGTGTACCTATCACTGGGCAGCCTCGGCTGCATGGATGTGCCGTTGATGCAGAGGGTGATCGACTCGCTGGACCAGACCCCGCACCGAGTGATCGTCTCGATGGGTCCGCTACATGAGCAGCTCACGCTCGGCGACCGGATGTGGGGCGAGCAGTTCGTGCCGCAGACCGCGATCGTGCCGCAGTGCGACGTGATGATCACCCACGGCGGCAACAACACCGTTGGCGAGGCGTTCACGTTCGGTGTGCCGACGATCGTATTGCCGCTGTTCTGGGACCAGTACGACAACGCGCAGCGGATCGACGAATGCGGCTACGGTGTACGGCTTTCCACCTATGAGTTCAACGACGACGAACTGCGCGCCACGATCGAGCGGCTCAGCGGTGATCAGCAACTGGCGGCGCGTCTCGACGCGGCATCGAAACGGTTGCAGGCCTCACCGGGACGGGTGCTGGCTGCGGACCTGATCGAGAAGGTCGCCCGCGGCTGAGGCGTCAAACACGCTGTCGTGCAGCCCAATCCGCCAGTTCCGCAGCTGTGGTGACGTGATCCAGCGCCAGCGCAACCGCGCCGTGGAGCGGGCCGTCTTCGCCGTGTTCGGCATCGCGCACCGGCGGCGGCGAGTGTTTGCGAAAATCCATCAGGCCATCGCGGTACGCATCATCGAAGACGTCCGGAGCGGCGGCTCTCAGTAACGCCGCCACCCCGCCCAGGGTGACTACGTCGGGGTCGTGCACGTTGACGTATGCACCGGTACCGCGGCCCAGCGAAGCGGCGACGGCTTCAAATGCCCGGCGTGTGGACTCGTCCCGAGTGGCCCGGCCGAGGATTTCGTGCACATACTCGACCGCGTCGACGGGTTGCGCATCACCTCGATGCCGGGCCAGCGCGCGCCCGTCAACAGTGAGATCCCAGCAACCGCGCGCGCCGCACGGGCAAACGAGCGCGGGATCGCCGAACGGGACGTGGCCGTATTCGCCCGCCGCACCATGCGCGCCGGTCAGCGGCTCACCGTTGACCACCAACGTGCCCCCGACGCCTTCAGCAACCATCAAATACAAGGCGGTCGCGGCGGAGCGGGCCGCGCCGGTTCGCGCCTCGGCCAATCCAGCGAGCGTGGCGTCGTTACCTAGTAACAGTCGGACGCCGGCACGCGCGGGGATCTTCGCGGTCAACGCCGACAGGTCGACGTCAGTCCATCCTCGAGGCGTGAACTGGCCAAGCTTGGCGCCGCTGATTGGCCCCGCTACGGAGACTGCTATTGTCCTGAGCCGCTTGGACTTCCGCCGGTAGACGACACCGATCTCATCCGCTAGCTGCGCGAGCACGACGTCCAGATCCCCGTCCTCATACCCGGCCTGCGCGACCACCTGAGGCAAGCCGTCGAGACCCGCGAGGCCCAGGCGCCAATCCGTTGCGCGTAAGTCAGCCGCGAGGACCAGAGGTCCGTCTGCGTGGGGGCCGAGCACCGTCGTCGGCCTGCCGCGTCCCTGGGTCGGCGCGGGCGTCTCGTCGAGCAGACGCGCGTCACGCATCCGCGCCACGAGTTCGGTGGCGCCACCGCTGCCGATCCCGAGGCGTTGCGCTGCTGCGGCCCTGGTAATGCCCGGTTCGGAGCGCACCACTCCGATGAGTTGAGCGGCGCCCAGCCAGCGCATCTGCGCTACTTGTCGCGGTTCCTGTGCCATCGAGGGTAGTATTCCATTTGAATATACTCGTTGCTTGAGTATATTGAGATCGGTGACATTATCTGCTGAACGCGTTACCGGACAAGGACTTCGAGCGAGCATGCCGGGGCTGGTTTCGCTCGCCCTCGCCTCGTGCCTGGCGGTGACGACCGAGGTGTTGCCCGTGGGGCTGTTACCGGATATCGGCGCGACATTCGCGGTTTCCGATTCCGTCACCGGCCTGCTGGTCAGCCTCTATGCGGTGATGGTCGCCGCGCTCGCGGTGCCACTGACGGTCGCCACCTCGCGGTTCGGGCGCAAGCCGCTGCTACTGACAACACTGCTCGGTTATGCGTTGAGCAACGCCATGGTGGCCGCCGCGCCGGCATTCGCGGTTCTCGCCTTTGGCCGGACGGTTGGCGGCGTGACGCATGCGCTGTTCTTCTCGTTGGTGATCGGGTATGCCCCCCGTTTGGTGTCGCGGGCGGATGTCGGGCGTGCACTCGCGGTCGCCGCCAGCGGTGCCACGACCGGCATGGTGCTCGGTGTGCCGTTGTCGACGTCGTTGGGTAACGCGGCTGGATGGCGGGCGGCATTCACGCTTCTGGCTGTGCTGTCGATTCTCACCTTCTTCCTCGTACGCCGGTTGCTGCCGATCGTGAGTCATGAGACGGTGTCGGGCGGTTCCGTCGGGGCCGGCCGGGGTGCACTCGCCGTGATATCCGCGTCGAATCTGTTGGCGTTTCTCGGGCAGTTCACCGTGTACACCTTCGTCAGCGTGTTGCTGCTGTCCAGTGGCGTCAGCGCGCTTTTCGTCGGCCCGATCCTGCTCGCGTGCGGGGCCTGCGGGCTGCTCGCGCTGTGGTGGGTGGGCCGGAACCTCGATCGAAGCCCGAGACGAACCGCCGTCGTCCTACTGGGCGTGGTCATCGGCGCGGTTGTTGCGCTCGGCGGCACGTGGCCGACGCTCGTGACGGTGATTGTCGCAATCGTCGTCTGGAATGGGGCATTCGGCGGTATGCCGTCGATCTACCAGGCGTGTGCGGTACGCACGCACGCCCTATCGCCCGAACTGGCCGGCGCATTGGTGAACGCCACGGCCAATGCAGGCATTGGCGGTGGCGCGGCTATCGGCGCAGGCCTGCTTCGTACCGCGGGGCTGTCGTCGTTGCCTTGGGCGGGCGCGGCGCTTATCGCCCTGTCTTTGGTGGTAGTCCTACTGTCTCGCAAGGCATTTCCGGCAACGCCATAGGGCTCAACCGGCAGCATTCGGCCTCAACGGCGGGCAATTACCCTGCTGATCGACCGCCAACTCGAAGTGCCACAGTTCGTTCGCGTAGATCTGGCAGAGGCCGAACTGGGCGCCGTTGCGGATCAGCCATTGATCGGCGTCGACGGGGGCCACGTCCACCGCTTGACCGACAACGTGTTTCGAGATGTCCGACGACGCGACGAACTGCCTCGCGATGTCCACGCTGCCGTACTTGCCCACGGCGTCATCGAACAGCCGCTGCTGGAACCCCTTTGACCGCCAGCCTGAGCTGATCCTCAGGTCGACGCCCTGCGCGGTCGCCGCCCGGGTCGCGTCCTGAATGGCATTGAGCAATGACGGATCGAGTTCTGCCAACGCTGGATTCGACACATCGAACGGGCTCAGCGTCTGGCCGTCGGGGATCCACCCGCCGTAGGTATCGGTGGCCGCTGAACCGATCGTGAGAGGGGCGGGGGCGGGTGTCGGCTCGGTGGTCGATACGGGCTCGATCTGCACTGGCGTGGCGCACCCTGCGGCAAACAACGCCGCGGCCACGGCGAAGAGGCCGCGCCGGTTAGTCATCAATGTCGGTCACCCTGTCCGAAGCTTGATCCTTACCCTATCGCCCGACCTGCACTCCAACGAAAGCGCAGTTCGCGGGCGACGAGCGTGCGCAAAATGCACGCCAGTGGCGGCGTGTCGGCGTGCAAACACGCACAGTCGCGGCAGCGGGGGTCAGTCGTCCGCTGCGAGAATGCAGAACTCGTTGCCCTCCGGGTCGGCCAGCACCACCCAGGTCTGCTCGCCCTGACCGATGTCGACGTGCCGTGCTCCTAGCCCGACGACGCGATCCACCTCGGCCTGCTGGTCGTCGGGCCGGAAGTCGAAGTGGATGCGGTTCTTGACGACCTTGTCATCGGGCACAGCGACGAATAGCCAGTCCGGCCCGGAGCCGACGGGCGCGCGCAGTGCAACGTCGCCGTCGTCGGTCAGCTCATGTGGCCAGCCGAGCAAATTGGCCCACCACGCCGCCAGTGCGTGGATGTCTCCGGCGTCGATGCAGATTTCGTCGAACGTCAGACTCATTTCTCGACTCCCGCTCGCTCCGGTCCTCGCCCGTCCCTCGCTGCGATCCTCACTCGCGTTCGTCTTCGGGCCATTCCGCCAACTCCTTCTTGAGCACCTTGCCCATCGCGTTGCGCGGCAGGCTCTCGACCAGACGCACCTCGCGGGGCCGCTTGTGCGCCGAAAGTTGTTGCGCGACAAAATCGATCAATGCCTGCGGTTCGGCGTCGCCGACGACGAAGGCGACGATCCGCTGACCGAGATCGTCATCCGGCGCGCCGATCACCGCGACCTCCGCAACGCCGGGGTGGCCGAGCAGGGCGGTCTCGATCTCGCCCGCCCCGACCCGGAAGCCGCCCGTCTTAATCAGGTCGACCGACTCGCGGCCGACGATGCGGTGCATCCCTGCGCCGTCGATCACCGCGACGTCGCCGGTGCGGTACCAGCCGTCGGCGTCGAAAGCGTCGGCGGTGGCTTCGGGCTGGTTGAGGTAGCCGTCGAACATCGTCGGGCTCTGAATCTGAAGGCGGCCAATGGATTCCCCGTCATGCGGCACGGTGGCGCCATCCTCGTCGACCAATCGCGTCTGCACGCCGGTCAACGGCAGTCCCACCGAGCCGGGCCTGCGTTCGCCGTCGGCGCGGGTGGACAGCGTGATGAGCGATTCGGTGCTGCCGTAGCGTTCAACCGGCTGGTGTCCGGTCAGGCGGGCCAGCCCGTCGAAGACGGGCACAGGAAGCGGTGCGCTGCCCGACACCAGCAGCCGGGCCGAAGCGAGTGCCCGCGCCGCCTCGCCGTCATCGACGACTCGTGACCACACCGTCGGCACCCCGAAATACATCGAGCCCGCCGCCGCCGCGTACGCTTCCGGCGCCGGTTTTCCGGTGTGCACGAAGCGATTTCCGATCCGCAGCGACCCGAGCAGCCCCAGCACCAGGCCATGCACGTGGTACAGAGGAAGCCCGTGCACCAGGATGTCGTCGGGTGTCCATTGCCAGGCCTCGGCAAGCATGTCGATGTCGGCTGCGATGGCGCGCCTGCTCACCACCACGCCCTTGGGCGGACCTGTGGTGCCCGAGGTATAGATGATCAACGCAGTCGAGTCCGGCGGCGGCTCGGCGTAGCGATGCCACGACCGCGCGTGCAGGCGCACCGGGATGTGGGGCAGGTCGTCGCTCTCCTCCGGCTTCTCTCCCAGCCACGCCTGCGCGCCGGAGTCGGTGAGGATGTGACGGCGTTCCGCGGCGCCGACATCGGCGGGCACCGGCACGACGGGCACCCCGGCGATCAGACATCCGGCAATCGCCAGCACGGTCGCGGGAGTCGGGGACGCCAGGACGGCCACCCGGTCAGCGGCCGCGACCCGTTCGGCCACCGACGTCGCGCCGCCGACGAGATCGCTGCGGCTCAAGACCGCGCCGCGGATGCGCACCGCGTCGCCGATATCGACACCAGCAGCGACCGTCGCGGGGTTCAGCGAGGCCAGCAGCACGACCCGAGGTTACCCATACGGCGCTCAGCGCCCAGTGATGATGCCGAACACGCGCGTGAGGCGGTTGCGCATTCTGTCCGGCCGTCGCGCATCATCGCGGGGGTCGAACTTGCCGTGGTTGTCGGGGGCGGCGACATAGGTCGCCGCCACGACCGCCGACCAGGTCGCGACTGCTCTGGTGATGCTCGGATGGTGTCGTTCCACGTCCAGGCGCACGGCGAGCAACTCGCTGAGCACCTCTTTCCGATGCGCGGACGCCCGCTGCTGCAGCTCCGGCGATTTCATGATCACGCTTCCCATGGCCTGCATGCGATCGCGGGAGATTGGCCCGACGCCCTCGATGATGTCGTGGAGAACCGTGGCATGCGCGGCCTGCAGCGCGTCGACGGGCTGAACCTGGGGGTCGATATCGGCCAGAGCAACCGCGACCGCGGCGCGTCCTCGGAGACTCCGGCCGCGACGGCGATGTCGGCGAGAGTGGTTTTCTCGTAGCCACGAAGCACGCAGACGTCTAGGCCGATCTCGATCAGCCTTTCCCTGTCGGGGCTCGCACTCACTGCCGAACGGTAGCAGCGCAGCCCGAACGGTGACTGGCCTCGTCATACTGGGCGCGTGGACCAGATTCATCGGGTGGCGTCGCGTGAGGTGTACCGGAACAACTGGCTGACGCTGCGCGAGGACGACATCCGACGTCCAGACGGCAGCCCCGGCATCTACGCGGTGATCGACAAGCCCACGTATGCGCTGGTGATCCCGCGTGACGGCGACCGTTTCCATCTGGTCGAGCAGTTCCGCTATCCGCTGGGCATGCGGCGCTGGGAGTTTCCGCAGGGCACGGCGCCAGACCAGGAGCATCTAGATCCGACCGCGCTGGCCGCACGAGAGTTACGCGAGGAGACCGGACTGCGGGCCGGCGCCATGGAACTCCTCGGGACGCTCGACGTTGCGCCGGGGATGAGCAGCCAGCGCGGCTGGGTGTTTCTCGCGACGGACATCACCGAGGGCGAACACGACCGCGAGCACGAGGAGCAGGATATGCACAGCGCGTGGTTCACCCGCGCGCAGCTGGAACGGATGATGCGCGACGGCGACATCACCGACGCACAGTCCGTCGCCGCGTGGACGTTGTTGCTGTTGAGCGAGCAGGGTAGTCTTCTCTGAAAATTTGCCCGTGGGGGGATGGCATGCGAGCCAAGACGATCGACGACGTGCTGAGGATCCTTGCCGTGATCGTCGCCGACACAACGGCGCAACGGGATCCGCTTGGCTACTTTGCGGCGTTGTACCGACAGGTCACTCTCGAGGTCAAAGCGGGAATTGACCGCGGGTTTTTTGACGACGCCGCGCGGATGTCCCGCTTCGATGCGCTGTTCGCGAACGAGTATTTCGAGGCATACGAGAAATTTCGTGCCCACGAACCGACAAGCAGAGCATGGCAGTTTGCATTCGACAGGTCGCTGTCGGGACAGCCGATCATCCTGCAGAACCTGCTGCTGTCGATCAACGCCCACATCAACCTCGATCTCGGGCCGGTGACGGGCAAGGCTTTCGCCGTAGACGCACTCGATCATTTTCACGACGATTTCAACAGGATCAATGACATCCTCGCGTTGGTGATCCCTATGGCGGCCGAGGCGGTTGGGCAGTTCTCTCCGCTGATCGGAGAACTATCCGACATCGGCGGCGACGACCTGACGGAGGTGTTGGAGTTCAGCGTGGTCGCCGCGCGCGACGATGCGTGGCGGGCCGCCACGCTCGTTTCGTTGACGCCTTCGCCGGTCCGTCCGCTGGTGATCGAAGGGTTGGACGCAAAGGCGAAGCTCCTCGGCCGCGTCGTCGCGGATCCCGCCGAGCCGGTGGCTACCGTGGTGAGGCGCATTCATCGCACCGAGGGCACGGACGTCGCGGCCATCATCACCGCCCTTGACAAGATCGTGCAGCCCTGACCCGTACCGAACGCAACGCGGTTCGCTAGACGGCCCGGCTGTCCACTGGCGATTCCAATCTGTGGATTGTGCAAGGAAGAGCCGTCATACGGACATCTAGGCTTCCCTGCCTGTGACTGCCCTCACATGATGAGGCCGCACATACAGGCGAAGGGGGTTGGGGAACATGGAATTAGACCTACGACAGACCAGCGACGCACCTCGAGCAAGATCCGTGGCAGGCAACGTGATTCGCGGATCGCTGGGCAACTTGATCGAGTGGTACGACTGGTATGCCTACGCGGCGTTCAGCATTTACTTCGCGAGTGTGTTCTTCCCGTCGGGCAGCCCGACGGCGCAGCTGTTGAACACGGCGGGGATCTTCGCGGTCGGGTTCCTGATCCGGCCGCTCGGCGGCTGGCTATTGGGTTGGTATGCAGACCGATCCGGGCGCCGCGCGGCGTTGACACTCTCGGTCACCATGATGGGCGTGGGGTCGCTCGGCATCGCCGTCCTGCCGGGCTACGCCCAGATCGGCGCGCTCGCACCGATCCTGCTGGTCGTTCTACGGCTGCTGCAGGGGTTGTCGCTAGGGGGCGAGTACGGAACCTCGGCGACTTATCTCAGCGAAGTGGCCACCCCACACCGGCGCGGCTTCTACTCCTCATTCCAGTACGTGACGCTGACTAGCGGCCAACTTCTCGCGCTTGGCGTTCAGATCATCTTGCAGCAGGTGCTCACCTCGGAGCAGCTGCATGCCTGGGGCTGGCGGATCGCGTTCGTCATCGGAGCGGCGGCCGCCGTGACCGTCATGTGGTTACGGCGCACGATGGACGAGTCGGAGAGCTTCAAGCTCGCCGTCAGTGAGAGCGCCTCGAGCACCGACCGCGGCAGCTTGCGCGTCTTGCTCTCGTATCCGCGCGAGTGTTTGACCGTGGTGGGGCTGACTCTCGGTGGCACCATCGCCTTCTACACGTTCACCACGTACATGCAGAAGTTCATGATCAACACTGCCGGTCTGCCGAAGGAGCAGGTGACGTGGATCAACTTCGTCGCCCTGCTCATCTTCGTCGGCCTTCAGCCGCTCGTCGGCGCCCTCTCGGATCGGATCGGGCGCCGACCGATTCTCATCGCCTTCGGGATCGGCGCCACGCTGTGCACTGTGCCGTTGCTCAGTGCGGTGTCCCACGCCGGTTCGGCGCTGTCGGCGTTCGGCCTGATGCTGATCGGTCTGGTCATCGTGTCGGGTTACACGTCGATCAACGCCGTGGTGAAGGCGGAGCTCTTTCCCGCCCGCATCCGGGCACTCGGCGTCGGGCTGCCATATGCGCTCACCGTCGCGATCTTCGGCGGCACCACCGAGTACGTGGCGTTGGGGCTGAAGAACATCGGTCACGAGAGTTGGTTCTTCTTCTACGTGGCCGGATGCGGGCTGATCTCGCTGTTGGTGTACATCTTCATGGGCGAGTCCTCACGACGCTCGTACTTGGAGCGGGAGGCCCGCGAAGTCAGCAAGGTTGAAGCGCGCGACACCGAACTCGTCAACACGGTGCAGGTTTCGGGGAATGCTTCGTAACATCAGCACGATGCAAGTGCTGATCGTCGAAGACGACGAGGGTGTCGCGTCCGCGCTGGCCGAGCTTCTCGGCCAGACAGGCGCGACCGTCGTCGGAGTCAGCCGGGGTGCCGACGCACTCCATCGTGTCAAGGGCTGCGATCTCGTGCTGCTGGATTTGGGGTTGCCCGACATGGACGGGCTGGATGTGCTGCGCACGCAGCGGCGTGCGTCGACCGTGCCGGTCATCATCATGACCGCCCGAGACAGCGACGGCGCGGTGGTGCTCGGGCTCCGCGCGGGAGCCGACGACTACTTGGTCAAGCCG
>JAVRPX010000741.1:0-6714 GCA_032161985.1 Mycobacterium sp. | reverse complement strand
TCGTCGGTCTCGCCGATGGTGTCGGCCGCCCGCGCCAACGCGGCCACACAGCGCAGGAACCCGCGGTTGGGCTCGTGGCTATAAGGCACTGGGCCGAAGCCCTTCCATCCGTTGCGGCGCAACTGATCCAGGCCGCGGTGATAGCCGGTGCGAGCGTATGCGTAGGCCGTGATGGCCATGTCGTCGGCCAGCGCATCCTCGGCGAGTGCGGCCCACGCCACCGACGCCGTTGGATGCGCGGCGGCCACGATGGCGGGGATTTCGGAGGCGGCGAGTTCGGCCTCGGCCGCGCTGTCGCCTGGCAGCAGTACCGGGTCCGGTCCCAGGAGATCACCCATCCGCGTCATGGACCCCATTGTGCCGTGCGGTGCGCCGCGGTGGACCGCGCTTCGGTCTGAGCGTGCTCCGGGGCGGATGGTTAAGCTTCGGCCGTAGCGTCGTTTAGGGAGGAACCGCAGCAGGGATGTCGAACCCAACAGGGCCTTACCAACCGGATGAAGCCGCCCAAGAGGCGGCTGAAGTCATCGACGACACGGATGAGACCGAGAAGGCCGAGGCCGTCACCGACCAGGAGCACGAGCCCGCTACCGAGATCTTGTTGTCGCCGGAGGCGGAAGCGCAGCTGCCCGCCGATGAGACGGACAAGCCCGCGGAGCGCCGCTTCACCGCGCCGTCGGGTTTCGACGCGGGCTCGACCCAGGTAATCGACACGCCCGCCGAGCCGGCCACCGAGGTGATGTCGGTGCCGCCGGCAGGCGTCGCCGCAGCGGCAGCGTTCACCGAGCCGATGGCTCAGCAGAAACCCGTTGCGCCACAAGTCATTCCGCCCCGCACGGGGCCTGGAAAACCGCCGCGCAACCGGCGCAGCTGGGGCTGGGTGGTGGCCGTGCTGTTGGTCATCGCCGCGTTGGTGGCCGTCGCGATCCTCGGCACGCTTTTGTTGGCCCGCGGCTCGACGCCGAAGGTGTCGCAGGAGGACATGGTCCGATCAACAATCCAGAATTTCGACGTCGCGATCCAGAAGGGTGATCTGGCCACGCTGCGCGGCATCACCTGCGGCACCACCCGCGACAGCTACGTCAACTACGAAGAGCGGGCATGGACCGAAACCCATGCCCGAGTCGCCGCGGCCAAGCAGTATCCGGTGGTCGCCAGCATCGACCAGGTCGTGGTCAACGGTGACCATGCAGAGGCCAACGTGACCACGTTCATGGCCTATGCACCGCAGACCCGTTCGACGCGCAGCTTCGACCTACAGTTCCGCGACGACCAGTGGAAGATCTGCCAGACGCCCGACAGTTAGGGTTGCTGCGACATTGCGTAGCACGTGGCGAAGTGTTGCTGGGTGCACGGGATGCCGTTGACGGTTGGGAACTGGCCCGGCATGGTGACGACATCGGCTCCCTGTTGCGGAACAGTGATGCCGACTGGCGGAGCGCCACCGGACTGCCCCTGTGTGCACACCCCATCGAATCGCGCCACAGTGCCATAGGGGCAGCCGTCCGCGGCGGCCGGCGAGGCTACGGCGAGCGATCCCAAGACCGTCGCCAATGTGCCACAGCCGACCAGAATTGCGCGCTTCATCCTTTGGACACTAGCCCCGCCGGCTTGCGACTACCTGAGGATGAGCTAGAGCGCTAGCCCGCCGTCACCGAGCGGCCCGCGCTATGCAGGTCGTTGCATGCCTCCACGACGCGCTCCGACATGCTGGCCTCGGCCTTCTTCAGATAGCTGCGCGGGTCGTAGGCCTTCTTGTTTCCGACCTCGCCGTCGACCTTGAGCACACCGTCATAGTTGGTGAACATGTGCCCGGCGACCGGACGGGTGAACGCGTACTGGGTGTCGGTGTCGACATTCATCTTCACCACGCCGTAGCGCAGCGAGTCCTCGATCTCCGACTTCAGTGAGCCCGATCCACCGTGGAAAACGAAGTCGAACGGCTTGGCGCCCTCAGGCAGTCCGAGCTTGGCCGACGCCACCTTCTGCCCCTGCTCGAGGATGTCGGGGCGCAGCTTGACGTTGCCCGGCTTGTAGACGCCGTGCACATTGCCGAACGTCGCGGCCAGCAGGTACTTGCCGTGCTCACCGGCGCCGAGCGCGTCGATGGTCTTCTCGAAGTCCTCTGGCGTGGTGTAGAGCTTCTCGTTGATCTCGGCCTCGACGCCGTCCTCCTCGCCACCGACAACGCCGATCTCGATCTCCAGGATGATCTTGGCCTCGGCGGCGAGCTTCAGCAGTTCCTTCGCGATCTCGAGGTTCTCGTCGATCGGCACGGCCGAGCCGTCCCACATGTGCGACTGGAACAGTGGGTTACCGCCCTTGGCGACGCGTTCGGCCGAGATGGCCAGCAGCGGCCGCACGTAGGTGTCCAGTTTGTCCTTCGGGCAGTGGTCGGTGTGCAGCGCGACGGTGATCGGATACTTGGCGGCGACGATGTGGGCGAACTCGGCCAGCGCAACAGCCCCGGTGACCATCTCCTTGATACCCAGGCCGGAGGCGAATTCCGCTCCGCCGGTGGAGAACTGGATGATGCCGTCGCTGCCGGCGTCCGCGAAGCCCTTGATGGCGGCGTTGACGCTCTCCGAGCCGACGCAGTTGATCGCCGGGAAAGCGAACGAGTGCTCCTTGGCTCGACCCAGCATCTCCGCGTAGACCTCGGGCGTTGCGATGGGCATGTCAGTTCCTCTCGGCTGATCCAGCTTTGTTGCAGTATCTCAAGAGCGATGTGGGCTCACACGGTCAGGACCATCCGGTAGCGCGCGCGGCCCTCATCCATCGCCGCGTACGCCTCGGCGGCCTCGGCCAGCGGCCGCTCCTCGATCCAAGCGCGGACGCCGGACAACACCGCGAAGTGCATTGTCTCCTCCACATCGCGGGATGTGCCGGACGGGTGACCGATCACGGAGTATCCCGGGGTGATCAGCTGGACGGGCGCGATCGGCAGCGGTTCGGCGGTGACGCCGACGGTGACCAGTTCGCCCTCCGGCGCGAGGCCGCCGAGGGTGGCCGCCATCGCGGCCGAATTTGCCGCGGTCGCGAGCACCACCGACGCGCTGCCAATGGCCTGCAACGCCTCGGCCACATCACCGGCCGTCGAATCGATGTAGTGGTGGGCACCCAGTTCCCGGGCGTTGGCCTCCTTGTCGGCACCACGGGCGATCGCGATCGTCTCGAAGCCCATCGCTCTTGCCCATTGCACTCCCAGGTGGCCAAGCCCGCCGATGCCCAGCACCGCGACCCGGTCCCCGGCGACCGCCTTGGTCCGGCGCAGCGCGTGGTACGTGGTCACCCCGGCACAGCCCAGCGGTGCCGCTTCGACGAAGGACAGCTCGTCGGGGATGCGGGCCAGCGCGGTGACTGGAGCCGTCACCGACTCGGCGTAGCCACCCGGATAGTGCCAGCTCGGCACCTGCCCGTTCACGCACTGCATGAACTGCCCCCTGCGGCACGGGATGCATTTGTTGCAGTTGCCGCCGAACCAGCCGACGGCAACCCGGTCGCCGACGGCGAAGTCATCGACACCGTCGCCCAGTTCGGCGATCGTTCCCGCAATCTCGTGGCCAAGCGTCAGCGGCCATGTCATGTTCGGAAAACCACCGCTGAGGAAACCGTGGTCGGTTCCGCACACGCCGCAGGCGGCGACCGCGATGCGGACGTGCCCGGGGCCGGGCGGTGTCGTCTCGACGTCGACGATCTTCAAAGGCGCATTGGCAGACGCGGCGTGGACAGCTTTGTGGGTGGCCATAGCCGACCCTAACGCCGTACGAAGCACGGCACAGGGGCGTCCTCAGGGGCCCGCCGGTATCTTGGTGTGCCATGACCACGACAGCCCTCGCCGAGGCTTCGACCAGTCTGGCGCTGATGCCGGATTTCCTGGATCCGATCAAGCTCATCGGCTACTTCGGCACATGGGCCCTCGTGGGGTTGCTGGTGGTGATCTTCGTCGAGTCGGGCGTGCTGTTCCCAGTGCTGCCAGGGGACACGCTGCTGTTCGCGGCGGGCATGCTTGCCGCAGGAACCGCCGCCGCAGGACAGGCCACCTTCCAACTGTGGCAGCTGCTGGTCTTCATCCCGATCGCCGCCATCCTTGGCGGACAGGTCGGGTACTTCATCGGCCGCTACCTGGGCACCGCGATGTTCAAACCCAACGCTCGCGTGCTCAAGCAGCGGTATCTCGACGAGGCGCACACCTTCTTCGAGGAGCGTGGACCGTTCGCCATCGTGCTCGCCCGCTTCGTGCCGATCGTGCGCACCCTGGCGCCGATCACGGCGGGCGCCGCTCGGATGGGATACGGCGCATTCACGCTCTTCAACGTCATCGGTGCAGTCGTGTGGGGCGTCGGTCTGACACTCCTCGGCTACGGGCTCGGCCAGTTCGAGATCATCCAGAAGCTGCTCGAGCCGATCTTCATCCTGATCGCGGTGGTGTCCGTCATGCCGATGTTCATCGAGTGGTACAAGCGGCGCCGGGCAGCCAAGAAGGCCACAGGCGAGCCCGCCGCGGAGGCCTAGGCCGGGTCGGTCTCGAGCGCGCGAATCAGGCTCGCGGCATCCCACGGGCCCTTGTGCCGCTTGCCGTTTACGAAGAACGTCGGCGTCGAGTTGAGATCCATCAGCTCGGCGTCCTGCGCATCGTCCTGCACGCGGTGCAGCACCTTGGACGGGTCCACCCGCACGTCGTGGTCGAACTTCTCGATGTCGAGGCCCAGCGCATTGGCATACCGGTAGATGTCCGACCATTCCAGATCATCCTGGTGTGCGAACAGCATCTTGCCCATCTCGAAGTACTTGCCCTGCAAGCCTGCAGCCTCTGCAGCCATGGCCGCGTCGAACGCGCGCGGATGCACCCGCTCCAGCGGCAGGTGGCGCCAGACGTAACGCAGCCGATCGCCGAAGTGCGCGGCCACCTCGTCGATTGCGCCAGTGGCACGGCTGCAGAACGGGCATTCGTAATCGCCGTACTCCACCAATGTCAACGGCGCATCGGGCTTTCCGCGGATGTGGTCACGGTCGGGGTCGACGGGCCGGATCAGTTCAAGTCCCACCGGTTTCGGTGGGCTCAGCCAGTCGGTGATCCGGAAGATCGCCCACCCGGCGGCGAACGCGACGGCCGACGCCAATAGGACGCCGACACGTGCCTGATCTTGACGTTCCGGTTCGGGGATCGCGATGTCGACGATGAAAAGCGCGATCGTGAAACCGATTCCGGACAACGCGGCGCCGCCCGCCACTCTGCGCAGCGTCAGCCCTGGCGCCAGCTGCCCGAGGCCGGTGCGCTGCATGAACCACGTCGCACCCGTGATACCGATGAACTTTCCAACCACAAGGCCGACGACGATGCCCCACGTCAAGGTCGACCGCAGCGCGGCGGTTACGCCCTCCGCGTCGAGCCGCACCCCGGCGTTGGCCAACGCGAACAGTGGCAGCACGACGAACGACACGTAAGGCCCGATATCGGTCTGCAGGCGCTCATTGATCGAAATCGATTCCCGCAGACTACGAGTGGCAGCCCGGGCGTACTGCGAGTTGGGCGACTGGCGGAACGCGCGGATCATGTCGACGGTTTCTTCCACCTGTCGACGGTCGGGGGTGAACACGGGGATCAGCAGTGCGACCGCCACTCCGGCCAGCGTGGGATGAACCCCGGACGCAAAGAGCGCGAACCACAGCGCGACGCCGAGCGCCGCATAGGCCGGACCGCGGGCCGCAGGCAGGAAACGGACCAACGCGACCGCGACGATCAAGGCTGCCGAGACGACCAGCGGAACGACGTTGATGCGCTCGGAGTAGAACAGCGCGATCACGCACAGCGCGCCGATGTCGTCGACCACTGCCAAGGTGAGCAGGAAGATCCGCAGCCGGGCAGGGTATTTCGGCTTGATGATGGCCAGCGCGCCGATGAGGAACGCCGTATCGGTGGAGATCACCAGTCCCCACGCGTGCGCGTTCTCCCCCGACGCATTGAACAGCAGGAAGATGACGGCGGGCACGGTGAGCCCCGCGATCGCGGCGACGACGGGCACGGCCGCCCTTGCGCGATCGGTGAGCTGGCCGATGGCGAACTCACTCGTGACTTCGAGGCCGACGATGAAGAAGAAGAACGTCATCAGGCCGTCGTTGATCAGATGCTTGACAGTCAGTTCGAAGGCGTGATCGCCGAACGCGAAGGCGACGTGGGTGTCCAGCAGCGCCCAATAACTGTCCGCCCACGGAGAATTGGCCCAGAGGATCGCCGCGAGGGTGCATGCCAGAAGCAGTGCGGCCGCGGTGTTCTCTTTGGCGCCGGGCGCCTTGGGGTCGCGGCTGAATCGGCCTGGCAGCAGGCGAACGATCCGCGGGAGGGGCTCTGCAGTCACTCGTCGGCGGCGGTCGCGGCGGCTTCCATCAGCATCCAGCCCGACAGCTGCACCGACAGATCGCGTTCGGGTACCGCGGAGGCGTTGACCGCACCCTCGACGAACTCGGCCGACTTCCCACCGCCTGACGGTATCTCGGCCGTGCGGTCCCAGAACGCACTGAACAACGGCAGGCCATCGACGGTCTGGCGGTTGTCCCACGCCGCCTGCCCGGACTTCAACACCAACGACCGGGCGATGTCGCGAGCCTCGGCGTCCGCGGGCCCCTTCTGCGGCAGCGTGGTGACCACCAGCGCCAGGTAGCGCGCCAGGATGCCGTTGAACAGGCCACCGTCGCCGCCGCCTGCCCCCTTGATGA
>JAVRPX010000740.1:0-3722 GCA_032161985.1 Mycobacterium sp. | reverse complement strand
CCTGTTCTTCGTGCTCGGCCAGGGCTACGAGTACATCCACCTGGTTGAGCACGGCACCACCATCCCTGGCAGCGCGTACGGCTCAGTGTTCTACCTCGCCACCGGATTCCACGGTCTTCACGTCATCGGCGGTCTGGTCGCATTCATCTTCCTGCTCGCGCGCACCACGATGAGCAAGTTCACCCCAGCGCAGGCCACCGCGGCGATCGTCGTCTCGTATTACTGGCATTTCGTCGACATCGTGTGGATTGCCTTGTTCGCCACGATCTACTTCGTCCGTTGATCGGCTCGCCGATGTGTTCGATGAGAAGGGGTTCGATGACCGACAAGTCCCGACGTCGGCTGCGCCGGCGCCTGTCGGCAGCGGTGCTGCTGCTGATCGGACTGGCAGTCGCGGGTGGCCTCGCGGCGACTCTCACGCCGACACCGCAGGTGGCTGTCGCGGACGAGTCGGCCTCGGCGCTGCTGCGCACGGGGAAGCAGCTGTTCGACACCTCGTGCGTGACCTGCCACGGCGCCAACCTCCAGGGCGTGCCGGACCGCGGGCCCAGCCTGATCGGCGTCGGCGAGGCCGCCGTCTACTTCCAGGTGTCCACCGGCAGGATGCCGGCGATGCGCGGCGAGGCGCAGGCCCCGCGCAAGGACCCCATCTTCGACGAGTCCCAGATCGACGCGCTCGGCGCGTATGTGCAGGCCAACGGCGGCGGCCCGGTCGTCCCCCGCGACGACAACGGCCATGTCGCGCAGCACTCCCTGCTCGGTTCGGACGTGGCCCGCGGCGGTGACCTGTTCCGGCTGAACTGCGCGTCGTGCCACAACTTCACCGGCAAGGGCGGCGCACTGTCGTCGGGCAAGTACGCGCCCGACCTCGCGGACGCCGAGCCCGCGCAGATCTACACCGCGATGCTGACCGGTCCACAGAACATGCCGAAGTTCTCCGACAGGCAGCTCTCCCCTGAAGAGAAGAAGGACATCGTGGCCTATGTCCGGATGGCGACAGAGGCGCCAGACCCTGGCGGCTATGGCCTTGGCGGCTTCGGACCGTCGTCCGAGGGCATGGCGATGTGGATTATCGGCATCGTCGCGGTCATCGGCGCGGCGCTGTGGATCGGATCGCGAGCATGAGTGACGAAGTGAAGGACACGCCTACCGACGAACAGCTCGCGCAGATGTCCCGCGAGGAGCTTGTCGAGCTGGGCGGCAAGCTCGACGGCGTCGAGACCGTCTTCAAGGACAACCGCTGGCCGGTTCCTGGCACCAAGGCCGAGAAGCGGGCCGAGCGCGCGGTGGCGTATTGGCTTCTGCTCGGCGGTCTTTCGGGTCTGGCGCTGCTGGTGATCTTCTTGTTCTGGCCGTGGGAGTACAAGGGCGGCGAGACCGAGGGACATTTCTGGTACGCCCTGGCCACGCCGCTCTACGGATTGACATTCGGGCTGTCGATTCTGGCGATCGGCATAGGCGCGGTGCTGTTCCAGAAGAAGTTCATCCCCGAGGAGATCTCGATCCAGGAGCGCCACGACGGCAGCTCCCCCGAGATTCACCGAAAGACCATCGTGGCCAACCTCACCGATACGCTGGAGAGTTCAACCCTGAAGCGGCGCAAGCTGATTGGCCTGTCGCTGGGTATCGGCCTCGGTGCGTTCGGCCTCGGCACACTGATCGCGTTCGTCGGTGGGCTGATCAAGAACCCGTGGAAGCCGGTCGTTTCGACGGCCGAAGGCAAAAAGGCCGTGCTGTGGACGTCGGGCTGGACCCCCCGATTCAAGGGCGAAACCATCTACATGGCCCGCGCCACCGGACTGCCAGGCGAGTCGCCGTTCGTCAAGATGCGCCCTGAGGACCTCGACGCAGGCGGCATGGAGACCGTGTTCCCTTGGCGCGAGTCCGACGGTGACGGCACCACCGTCGAATCCCACCATCTGCTCGGTGAGATCGCGATGGGTGTGCGCAACCCGGTGATGTTGATCCGCATCAGGCCTGCGGACATGGCCAAGGTGGTCAAGCGCAAGGGCCAAGAGAGCTTCAACTTCGGCGAGCTGTTCGCGTTCACCAAGGTGTGCTCGCATTTGGGTTGCCCCTCTTCGCTTTACGAGCAACAGAGCTATCGCATCCTCTGCCCCTGCCACCAGTCGCAGTTCGATGCCTTGCACTTCGCGAAACCAATTTTCGGTCCTGCTGCGCGCGCTTTGGCGCAGCTGCCCATCACCATTGATCAAGACGGGTACCTGGTCGCCAACGGTGACTTCATCGAACCCGTCGGACCGGCATTCTGGGAGCGGCGATCATGAGTCCAACACTGCCAAAACCGAATCTGGCTGAAATCGCAGCGGCACAAGGTGATGCGATCGATTCGCGGTATCACCCGTCAGCCGCGGTGCGCCGCCAGCTGAACAAGGTGTTCCCGACCCACTGGTCGTTCCTGCTCGGCGAGATCGCGCTGTATTCGTTCATCGTCCTTCTGCTCACCGGCGTATACCTGACGCTGTTCTTCGACCCGTCAATGGCCGACGTCACCTACAACGGCGTGTATCAGCCCCTGCGCGGTGTCGAGATGTCCAAGGCCTTCGCATCCACACTGGACATCAGCTTCGAGGTGCGCGGCGGGTTGTTCGTCCGCCAGGTCCACCACTGGGCGGCACTGATGTTCTCCGCAGCGATCATGGTGCACCTGGCCCGCATCTTCTTCACAGGCGCCTTCCGCCGTCCCCGCGAAGCCAACTGGGTGATCGGCTCATTGTTGCTGATCCTGTCGATGTTCGAGGGCTACTTCGGTTACTCGCTGCCCGACGACCTGCTGTCCGGCATCGGCCTGCGCGCCGCGTTGTCCTCGATCACAATGGGCATCCCGGTTGTCGGCACCTGGATGCACTGGGCGCTGTTCGGTGGCGACTTCCCATGCGGCGGGGTCGGCTACCAATGTTCACAGGACGGCTACATGCTGCCGCGCATGTACGCGCTGCACATCTTGCTGATCCCGGGAATCATCCTGGCTCTCATCGGTATTCACCTTGCGTTGGTGTGGTTCCAGAAGCACACCCAGTTCCCCGGCCCTGGTCGCACAGAGAAGAATGTCGTTGGCGTGCGGGTCATGCCGGTGTTCGCCGTCAAGTCCGGCGCCTTCTTCGCGATGACCACCGGCATCCTCGGACTGATGGGTGGGCTCCTGCAGATCAACCCGATCTGGCAATTGGGCCCGTACAAGCCGTCGCAAGTGTCGGCGGGCAGCCAGCCCGACTTCTACATGATGTGGACGGAGGGCCTGGCTCGTATATGGCCGGCGTGGGAGTTCTACCCGTTCGGCCACACGATCCCCGCTGTGGTGTGGGTTGCCGTTGGCATGGGCCTCGTGTTCACGCTGCTGATCGCGTACCCGTGGATCGAGAAGAAGCTGACGGGCGATTATGCGCACCACAACCTGTTGCAGCGGCCACGAGATGTGCCGGTGCGCACCGCAATTGGCGCGATGGCGATCTCCTTCTACATGGTGCTGACGCTGGCAGCGATGAACGACATCATCGCGAGGAAGTTCCACATCTCGCTGAACGCGACGACGTGGATCGCGCGCATCGGCATGGTGGTACTGCCCGCGATCGTCTACTACATCGCCTACCGCTGGTGCGTCGGCCTGCAACGCAGCGACCGCGCGGTGCTCGAACACGGCGTCGAGACCGGCATCATCAAGCGCCTCCCGCACGGCGCCTACATCGAGCTGCACCAGCCGC
>JAVRPX010000739.1:0-10644 GCA_032161985.1 Mycobacterium sp. | reverse complement strand
CGGGCGCGGGATCGAATCCATCGGGCCTGCGCACGAAAGCCGTTCGTGACGACGCGGATTGGATCATCAACGGGCAGAAGCGCTTCATCACTAACGCGCCAACGGCCGGCCTGTTCATCGTCTTCGCCCGTACCCGGCCCGCCGACGACGACGGCGCGGGCATCGCCGTCTTCCTGGTACCCGCCGACACAGCCGGAGTCGAGGTGGGCGTGAAGGACGCCAAGATGGGTCAGGAAGGCGCGTGGACCGCCGACGTCAGCTTCAGCGATGTCCGCGTCCCGGACGGCGCCCTGATCGGCGGTACCGAGGACGTTGGATACCGCGCCGCCATGACCTCGCTGGCGCGCGGCCGCGTGCACATCGCCGCGCTCGCCGTCGGAATCGCGCAGCGCGCCCTCGACGAATCCGTCGCCTACGCCGCCACCGCGACGCAGGGCGGCACCCCGATCGGGAACTTCCAACTCGTACAGGCGATGCTCGCCGATCAGCAGACCGGCGTGCTGGCCGGGCGGGCACTGGTACGCGACACCGCCCGGCTCTGGGTCAGCGGTGAGGACCGAAGGATCGCACCGTCGGCGGCGAAGCTGTACTGCACCGAAATGGCAGGCAAGGTAGCCGATCTCGCCGTGCAGGTGCACGGCGGCAGCGGCTACATGCGCGAGGTGCCCGTCGAGCGGATCTATCGCGACGTGCGGCTGCTGCGGCTGTACGAGGGCACCAGCGAGATCCAGCGGCTGATCATCGGGTCGAATCTCGTTAAGGCGGCACAGAAATGAGCGGACGGCTCACGGGCAAGGTGGCTTTCATCACCGGAGCGGCTCGTGGTCAGGGCCGCGCGCATGCCGTTCGGATGGCCAGCGAGGGCGCCGACATCATCGCCGTCGACATCGCAGGCAAGTTACCCCCGTGCGTTCGATACGACCCCGCGACGCCCGAGGATCTCGCCGAAACCGTGCGGCTCGTCGGGGCCACCGGCCGCCGCATTCTCGCCTCCATCGTCGACACCCGAGATATCGAGGGACTGCGCCAAGCCGTCGATGACGGTGTGGCGGCGTATGGACGGCTCGACATCATCGTGGCCAACGCAGGCATCTCGGCTCCCGGGACGTGGGACGCGATTACGCCCGAAGACTTCCGCGACGTCATCGACGTCAACGTGACCGGCGTGTGGAACACCGTGATGGCCGGTGCGCAGAAAATCATCGACGGCGGCCGCGGCGGATCCATCATCCTCATCAGCTCGGCCGCGGGCATCAAGATGCAGCCGTTCATGATCCACTACACCGCGAGCAAGCACGCCGTCACTGGCATGGCGCGCGCGTTCGCCGCCGAATTGGGCAGGTACTCGATCCGCGTCAACAGCCTGCATCCGGGAGCCGTCAACACACCGATGGGCGGTGGTGACATGATCGCCTCGCTCGGCCGGGCGATGGAGACGCGTCCGCAGCTGGCTCAGATGATCACGCCGTTCCTCAACACCTGGGCCGCCGAGCCCGAGGACATCGCCGACGCAGCGTGCTGGCTGGCCAGTGACGAGTCGAAAAACATTACGGCTGCGGCGATCCCGGTCGATCAGGGCATGACGCAATACTAAAGCGCGCGAGCAGACGCAAAAGCTCCAAAAACCTCGGTGTGTCGGGGGCTTTTGCGTCTGCTCGCGCAGAAAAGGGTCAGCCGATGAAACGCACGATCGAATCGGCCACGGCCGCGGGCTTATCGGAACCGTCGATTTCGACGGTGGTCGTCACGGTCGCCTGCACCGCGCCATCGAGTTGATCCACCTTGGCGATCTCCGCACGGGCGCGGATCTTGGCGCCGACCTTCACCGGGGTGATGAAGCGCACCTTGTTGTAGCCGTAGTTGATGGCCATCGCGACGTTGTCGACGGTGTAGAGCTGGTGCGTGAAATGGGGCAGCAGCGACAGAGTCAGTAGGCCATGCGCGATCGCGCCGCCGAACGGGCCGTTCGCCGCGCGCTCGGGATCGACGTGAATCCACTGATGGTCATCGGTGGCGTCCGCGAACAGGTTGACGCGATCTTGGGTGACCTCTAGCCAGTCGGTGGGACCCAGCTCCGCGCCCTGCGCCGCAACGAACTCGTCCAGCCCGCTGAACTTCTTCACCACTGCTCTCCTTACCGCTCTAGAACACGACCGTCTGGTTGCCGTATCGGATGATGCGGTCCTCACAGTGCCACAGCACCGCCCGCGACAGAACAAGGCGCTCGACATCGGCGCCGAGACGCACCAGATCCTCTACGCCGTGGCGATGATCCACCCGCACCACGTCCTGCTCGATGATCGGGCCGTCGTCCAGGTCCTCGGTAACGTAATGGGCTGTCGCACCGACGAGTTTGACGCCGCGTTCCTTGGCCCTGCGATACGGCGCCGCCCCGATGAAGGCGGGCAGAAATGAATGGTGAATGTTGATCAGCGGACAGCCCACCTCAGCGAGGAATTGTGGCGTCAGGATCTGCATGTACCGGGCCAACACCACGAGATCCACGTTTCCGCGTAACAAGTCGAGTTGACGCTGCTCCGTCTCCACCCGAATGTCCGTGGTCGCAGGCACATGCAGGAATGGCACCGAAAAAGCGCGCACCTGATCGGCGAGATCGGGATGGTTGGAAATCACCATTACGACCGACATGTCGAGCTCGCCTCGACGATTGCGCCACAACAGGTCTAGCAGGCAGTGGTCTTCCTTGGACGCCATGATTGCGATGCGTTTCGGTTTCGCGGCCTCGGTCAACCGGAAATCCATGTCGAACTGCGAGGCCACCTGCTCACGGAAATCTCGTTCGAGAGCATCGCGCGCCGCCGTCAGCCCGGGCAAGTTGAAAATCGTCCGCTGCATGAACGTGCCGCCGGACTGCTCGGTGGCGTGCTGGTCCAACGAAACGATGTTGGCCCCCGCGCCGGCGAGGAACGCACTCACCGCCGCCACCAGGCCCGGTCGATCGTCACAGCGCAGCAGGAGCCGACCCACATCTTTGACCGGCAAACCCCCGCGACCTGCACGCGGATACTCCTCCTCCACCTGCTACAGAGTGTCATCCTCGGATCCGTCCGGTCGCAGATCTGCACATATTTCGCTGGCCGTCGACCGCCCGGCGGCAGACCCCCGATTTCGCTGCACACCAGCCATTGGCCGGGTGCCGGCGATACCTGCGGCCATCCACAGCCGATCTTGTTTGCCGTCGTCGGCGCCAATTGAAGTCAGCTCCGGCCGCGCAGCCGGCGCGATAACCGAATTGCGCTGGCTTATTCCACATATAGCGAAGTGATTCAAGAAAACCTGCCGTGACAGTCAGCAACGCTGATAACTCGACTTCAAAGTTCGCCATATGCACTAAACAGTCTGAGTGAACAGGTCAAAATGCACGGCGCTGCGATTGCCTTAAACCAGTGACCCTTGCCAGTGGCAATGCAACGCTATCCATCCCAGGAATTGGCTGGATAAGATTCCACGGCTAGCTGGAATCCGGGTATCCAACGGCGAGATACTTATCTCGGACAGCGGGCCTCTACGCCGTGGTTGGCCGGTTGCCCGAGGAAGGCACAAAAATGACCGTTCCCCACAGCGACTCCCAGCCCCGCAACGTCCTCAGCCTCGAGAGGAGTCCCAGCTGTTGGGATCCCGACAGCGAGTGCACGATTGTGTTCGCACAACCGTCGATCGAGCGAGCACTGTGGGTGGACTACATTCGCGGTGCGTTTCACAGCTACCGAAAGCACGGAGTCGAAAAGGCGCTCGACATGGACGCGCTCCAAAAGGGCGCCGACACGATCCTTTTTGCCGCGTGTGTGAATGACGCCGGTAGGGTCGTCGCCGGTCTGCGGGCGAGGGGTCCATATAAGTCCGCCGATGAATGCCACGCACTTCTTGAATGGAATGGGCAGCCCGGTCAGGATGCGGTGCGGAAAATGGTCACCGATCGACTGCCGTTCGGTGTTGTGGAAATGAAAACCGCCTGGGTCACTGACGATCCTGACCATAGTCGCCAACTCACGAGTGCAATCTCGCGCACACCTCTTCACGCGATGAAGCTGCTCGATATTCAGTTCATCGTGGCGTCGGCGGCATCGTATGTGCTCAAGCGCTGGCTCTCGTCGGGTGGAACATTGGCGTCGAAAATTCCCGCGACTCCATATCCGGACCATCGCTACGAAACGAAGCTAGCATGGTGGGACCGCAGCATATTCGCCAAACATGCCGATCCGAAACAGCTCTCAATGTACGTCGCGGAGCAGAAAGAGCTGGCTTCATATCTCGATCAAGGAGATGATGTGGTTGCCGCCGCCGGACCGATGCGATGACCTCAGGCATCGATGATGCAGACCGGTGCAATGGAATAGTTCTCAACTCCGAGGATCCCGTCGACAACGATCTCCTCCAGCAGCTGCGGGCCGACGCGCGGATCGAGTTCATCGACACTGTGAGCCGGCAGCAGGCCGGACTGCAGCAGCTTCGACCGCCTCCGCAGCACGATGTGAGCGCCGAGCCCATCCGGTGGGTCTACTATCCCTGGCGCCGGACGGTGGTCAGCGTTCTGGGTCCGCGCGCATTTCGGCTGTCCCGACTTGACCGAAATAGAAATCTGATCACCGCGGCCGAACTCGAACGCCTCGGTCGGCTTCGCATCGGCGTCGTCGGCCTCAGCGTGGGCCATGCGATTGCCTATACCCTTGCGGCACAAGGCTTGTGCGGCGAGTTGCGGCTTACCGACTTCGATGATTTGGAACTGTCAAATCTCAATCGAGTGCCCGCAACGATCTTCGACCTTGGTGTCAATAAGGCCGTGGTTTGCGCCAGGAGGATCGCCGAACTCGACCCCTACCTCCCGGTGGCGGTCATGCCGGCCGGCATCACCGCCGACACTGTTGGCGAATTCCTGGACGGCCTCGACATTGTCATCGAGGAATGTGACTCGCTCGACGCGAAGGTGCTCATCCGCGAGGTCGCGAGGACCCGACGCCTGCCGGTACTGATGGCAACCAGCGACCGGGGCCTGCTGGATGTGGAGCGATTCGACATCGAACCGTCGCGCCCGATCATGCACGGTCTGCTTGGCGACGTGGATTCCGCCCGACTCGCCAATCTGACCAACGAGGAAAAGCTTCCATATGCCCTTCGAATGACCGACGCGACACAGGTGTCTTCCCGTATGGCCGCATCGCTGATCGAAGTAGGCAAGACCCTGTCAACCTGGCCACAGCTCTCATCCGAGGTTGCCCTCAACGCATCGGTCGTCGCTGAAGGCGTCAGACGCATCGGACTGCGCGAGAAATTGCCCTCCGGCAGGGTGCGAATCGACACCGCGGCCATGCTCGCCGAGCTTGACGACCCGGTCGCGATGGCGCCTGACCAGCCAGCGATCGAGGAGCCGACCGATCAAATCGAAGTGACCGGGACCGCCGAGGTCGTCGCAGCCGCAGCTGCCCGCGCCCCGTCCGGCGGCAATGCCCAGCCCTGGCACATCGAGGCACGTGACGGTTCGGTACTAATTCGGCTGGCCCCCGAGCTCACGACAACGATGGATGTCAGTTACCGGGCCAGTGCAGTGGCGCTTGGAGCGGCAACTTTCAACGCCAGGGTCGCCGCGGCGGCGCACGGGTCGGTCGGGAAGGTGGACTTTCAGCCAGAAGATGAAGCATGCCCCCTTTGCGCGGTAGTGCACCTGGCGGCTGGCGATGACCCGGAACTAACCAAGTTGTACGAAGCGATGCTGAGCCGAGAGACGAACCGACGGCGCGGCGATCGTCGCCCAATTCCCGCGCAGACTCTTGAGCTGCTCGGTTCGGTTGCCAGAAGCGAGGGTGCCCGGCTTCAGATTCTCAGCGGATCAGCGGAGATTGACAGGGCTGCAGCGATTCTCGCCGCCGCCGACCGCATCCGCTATCTGACGCCACAACTGCACGCCGAGATGTTCGCGGAGCTGCGCTCGCCCGGCGACCCCTCGCCTCGGTCGGGTATCGACGTCCGCAGCCTGGAACTGGATCCGGCCGATCTGGTGATGCTCGACATCTTGCGGCGATCGGAAGTAATGGCGACCCTCGCAACATGGGACGCCGGAAGCGCCCTTGGCGACGACACCTACGGGCGGGTGACCGCGAGCGCCGCCGTCGGTGTGATTTCCGTGTCCGGCCAGAGTCTGAGCGACTATGCCCAAGGTGGATCGGCCGTCGAATCGGTGTGGATTACAGCACAACAGCATGGGCTTGCCGTCCAACCCGTCTCACCAGCGTTTTTGTATGCACACGGCGATGAGGACCTCCGGGAGCTCTCGCCTGCTTTCGCCGATGACCTCGGCGATCTGCAATACAATTTCCGCAAGCTGGCCGACACCGAAGCAAATGAGTCACAGGTGCTGGTACTCAGGTTTTGTCGCGCACCGCGACCGTCGGTACCTAGCCGGCGGCGCGGCCTACACGGAGTCTCGTCACCGCTGGGCTGACGCCGATACGGAGGATCAGGTGCCAAGCAGCTTGGAGCTGGTCGTCACGTCAGTCGCAAACCAACTGATGGGGGTGAACGCTGCCACCTCGGTCGAGGTGAGTCAGCGCGTACTGGCCGACCTCGTCGAATACTTCAATGTCGACGTCAGCTTTCTGCGCCGCAATGATCACCGCATTCACGCATCGATACTGGTTGCCGAGTGGCCGCTCCGTCCAGGAATCCCGGACCCCGACCCGCTCGCCGTCGTCTACTTCTCCGACGCCGATCCGGTTTTCGCGCTCGCCGAACATCAGAAGGAACCCATCGTTTTCCGTCCGGAACCGGCCACCGACGACTACCAACGCACGATCAACGAAAGCAGGCAGATCCCCCTCACCTCGATGGCGTGTGTGCCGCTACTGTCCGGTGACGACACCACCGGCGTGCTCGGTTTCGTCAAGTTCGGGGACCGCGCCTGGTCGACGGAGGAACTCAACGCACTCAAGGCGATCGCGTCGCTTTTCGCCCAGGTGCAGGCGCGTGTGCTCGCGGAGGACCAGCTGCGCTACCTCGCCGAACATGACGATCTGACCGGGCTGCACAACCGCCGCGCGCTGCTGGCGCACCTCGACGCGAGACTCGCCGCTGGCCAGCCTGGGCCCGTATCGGCGTTGTTCTTCGATCTGGACCGGTTGAAGGCGATCAACGACTACCTGGGCCACACCGCCGGTGACTGGTTTATCCGCGTCCTCGCCGAACGACTGCGTGTAGGCGCCGAAGGCCCGAATCTGATCGCCCGGCTCGGTGGCGACGAGTTCGTCGTCGTGCCTGCGACCCCGATGGCCGCCGATGCCGCGGAGAAGTTGGCATATCGCCTGCAGTCGACGCTGCGGGAACGGGTGGCCATCGACGGAGAGATGCTGACGCGCACGGTGAGCATCGGTGTGGCACTCGGTGTTCCGGGTCGTGACACCACATCAGACCTTCTCCGCCGTGCGGATCAGGCGGTCCTCGACGCCAAGAACGCCGGCGGCAACAAGGTCGCGGTGTTCTCCGACGACATGTCGCTGGACACCGAGTTTCGCAACGACATCGAGCTTCATCTGCAGAGCGAGATCGAAGACGGCGCGCTGCTGCTGCACTACCTGCCCGAGGTCGACATGCGCACCGGTGAGATACTGGCCACCGAGGCACTGGTGCGCTGGGAGCATCCCACCCGCGGACTGCTCTCGCCTGACTCGTTCATCGGCGTGGCCGAATCGATAAATCTCGCAGGGGAATTGGGGCGCTGGGTGATGCGCTCGGCGTGCGCGGAGTTCGCGCGATGGCGCGCCCGCGGCGTGGGATGTGACGCGGTGCTGCGGATCAACGTGTCGCCCGTTCAGTTGGTCACTGACGGGTTCGTCGAATCGGTCGCAGGCATCATTTCCGAATTCGGCCTCGACGGCCGGTCGGTGTGCCTGGAGATCACCGAAAGCGTCGTGGTTCAAGACATCGAGACCACTCGGATCACGCTGGCCGGGCTCAAAGAAGTCGGCGTCCGGGTCGCCATCGACGACTTCGGCACGGGCTACAGCGTGCTATCGCACCTGAAGTCGCTTCCCGTCGACACACTAAAGATCGACAGGGGGTTCGTCCGCGACCTCGGCTCGAATCCCGGCGATCTCGCGATCGTGAGGGCGATCATCGCGCTTGCGGAGGCATTCGGGCTGGAGCTCGTCGCCGAGGGAGTGGAGACCGAGAAGGCAGCACTGACACTGCTGCACCACGGGTGTTACCGCGCGCAAGGATTCCTGTTGTCGCGCCCCGTCCCCGGCGACGCGATGGAGGCCCTACTGGCCAGGGGACGGATACCCGTCGACTTTTCCGCAGCGCCACGTCTGTAGTCGGCTGTACGTCTCGCGCAGGTTCGCAGGCAGGTGGTGATCGACCGGGCGGCAGGTGGATGTGGCGCGCATCGCGAGCGGCTCGGAGGTCAACAACTCGACGCGACCGAAGCGGCTGGCTGTCTGGCCGACCAGGCATATCCGCAGGGTGTCGTCGGCGGGTAAGGGCTGCGCCGCGGCCATGGTGACCTGTGGCCCGCCGCCGGCAACCGTCACACCGTGGCGGGCCCGAACGGCCAACGGGCCATCCGGTGTCGCGAACTCGGCGCCCACCACATCGCCGTCCTCGAAGACGATGCGCCGTAGCGAGGTGGCCTGATGAACCTCGATGCGCCGGTCTCGGGCCTGTGCGGTGAGCCAGTCGAGGACCGAGCCACCGATATTGGCGGGATCGGGTGTGATCGAACCGATTTCAGCGACCTCAAGCGACTCGCCGTCGACGGTGCGCATCGTGGTCGACGGCCAATCAGACACCCGGGTGTAGAGGTATCCGTACGGCGACACCAGGCAGCGCGCGGCCCAATCCCTGAGACGGCCGCCGACAAACGGGGGAACGGCACCGCGCGGGTCGACCGGCTCCGCGTGATCCACCGCCCTGATCGGGACGTCGACGTCCCGTGCGGACCGGGTCAGCGGGCCAAGGTCGGACGACAGGGCCGCGAAGTACTCGTTGGTCTCCGGATCCGGAACATCCACTTCGAGCCAGTGCAGCCGGTCGACGCGCGAACGGACCGCGACGGACGATCCGGTTGGTTCGGAATCGCCGCGAGAACCGGCGACGAAAACCTCACCGCCCATGTCCACGACCGCCACGGCGTGCGCCAGTCCGGCGATTCCGGAGCCGGTGCACACCACGTCGACCTCTTCATCCCACATCACGGTTAATTACCTCGGTATTGCTAAATCGCCCGGACACTGATGCCGCGTCACCCGGGAAGCCGCTAAAGGATCCATATGGAAAGCGCGAAATTTGACGGATTGCGCCAGTACCAGCGACCTCAGACGTGAAGTTGCCACAGCCCGCGCAGGAGTTCGAGGGGGTTTGCCAGCGCGGACTATGGCAATGGCCTGAAAATACCTCTGGGAATTGCTGGGCAACAGTGGCATCCGTCGCGACGCGGGCCCGCTGACCTCGGAATCATCCGTCAACGGGCGCCAGGACTCCGCCGAACCAAGAGTCATCACATCCAGTACCTTACATACTCTTTGGCTGATATGCAGGCACCAAAATGACTTAGAGTATTGGCGATCTGCTTTGCCCCAGAGCCGCACGTTGAGCGCATCAAGGAGGACCGTTGACGGCGCGCCGCCTTTGTGCCTGCCCGTTATGGGCCGCAGGTGAAAGAATCGGGTAATTGACTAACTTGCGGAAACCACGATTACCCGCCCTCCGGCGCCACTGTCCAGATTCCGAGGTCCGAAAGTGACCGAACAACTCGACAGACGAGCGCACACCACGCGGCTACAGATCCTCCGCGCGGCATCGCGCCAATTTGCACGCAAGTCGTACAGCTTGGTCAGCCTCGACGACATTCTTGCCGACGCGGAAGTCACCAAGGGCGCGATGTACTTCCATTTCCGGTCCAAGCACGCGTTGGCGTCGGCAATCGTCGACTATCGCGCGGCGGCGGCACGAGCGTCGGTCGACCAACTGCTCGCGCGAAAGCTGTCGGGCCTGGAAACCCTGATCGATATCTCCTATCTCGTCGCCATCGAGGACATCGGCGACGAGATTGCGCGGGCCGGATTGAATCTGCTTGAGTCCGTTGGCCGCACCGACGGACTACAGGCAAATCTCCTAGGGCAGTGGGTGACGGCATTCGCCGGGGTTGCCCGCAAGGCGATCAGAGACGGCGACATGACGGAGGATTGCGACCCGGAGAGTGTCGGCGGCCTGCTGGTGTCGATGTACCTCGGTCTACGCCAGACGAGCAATCTGGCTGACCCCGAGCGATTTCTACACGACCTGGAGAACATGTGGACGCTCGTGATGCCGGGCTTCGTCAAACCCGACCGGATCGGCTACCTCAACCAGTTCATCAAGCGGCGTACCGCGGTTGCGATCAAGAAGGCGACACCCCTGTGAGGGGATGAATTAGGATCGCCTTCAGGCCAACGCAATCGTGGGTAGGCCGATGGACTTCCGGAGGTACTCGGACAATGGTGCGGCAAGCGCGATCCGAGGTTACCCGCGGGAAGATCATCGCATCCGCGGTCGAGTTGTTCAACGAAATCGGTTATGCGGCTGCCGGATTGGGCGACATCATTGAGCGCGCCGAGATGACGAAGGGCGCTCTCTACTACCACTTCGACTCGAAGG
>JAVRPX010000738.1:0-4360 GCA_032161985.1 Mycobacterium sp. | reverse complement strand
GGCCGACGACCCAGCCCACGTCTGAGGCGGCCCAGAACACGTCGCCCGGACCGACGTCGTAGATGTGGCGCATGCTCCACAGCAACGCCACCGCGTGACCGCCATTGTCGCGGACGACGCCTTTGGGTTTACCCGTCGTGCCCGAGGTATAGAGCACGTACAGCGGGTCGGTCGCCGCGACCGGCACAGGCCCGGCGGGCACTGCGGCGGCCATCAGTTCGTGCCAGTCCAGGTCGCGGCCCGCGATCAGCCCGCACCGCAGCCGATCCCGCTGGACGATGATGCAGTGCCGCGGTGGATGCTCCGCGGCGTCGATCGCGGCGTCGAGCATCGGCTTGTACTCCACAATGCGGGACGGTTCGATCCCGCAGGCGGCCGACACAACGACCGTCGGCCGGGCATCGTCTATCCGGGTAGCGAGTTCGTGGGGGGCAAAACCGCCGAACACCACCGAGTGCACCGCACCGATCCGGGCGCACGCGAGCATCGCGATGACCGCCTCCGGAATCATCGGCAGGTACACCACGACCCGGTCGCCCTTGCCCACACCCAGGCCGCGGAGCACCCCCGCGAACCGCGCTGTCTCGTCGAGGAGCTCGCCGTACGTGTAGGTGCGTTGCGAGCCGGTCACCGGGGAGTCGTAGATCAGCGCGGCCTGATTGGCGCGGCCGTCGGCAACATGCCGATCCAACGCGTTCGCGCAGGTGTTCAGCGCGCCGTCGGGAAACCACCGGTAAAGCGGTGGATTGGAGTCGTCGAGCACACGCCGCGGCTCACGGATCCAAGACACTGCCCCCGCGGCGTGGGCCCAGAACGCCGCCGGATCTTCGATGCTTGCATTGAAACACCGCCGATACTCGCCGATTTCAGCATTGCTCGACGTCGACGAGTATCCCGAATGCAATGTGCTGTTGGACATTCCTCGTCCTCGCCTTGATGGGCAGCCGGCACGATCGTCGGGGTCTATTGGAATGTATCCATATTTGATGGGAGATCAGTGGAGCCTTTAGACCCTTCCCGTCGGCCATAGGTCATCAAAGCTGCACCGGGCTACTCGTGCAGATGGAACCAGTCGACCACCACGACGGGTCGATTCAGTCAGCGGCACCTGCGAGCTCGCGAGACCGTCGCCGCCCTTGTCAATGAAGGCGGCCATCGGCCGGCTACCGAAGCAGTCTCTTTACGCCGCAGTGGAACTCGACGCTTGGACGGGAACTTCGGTAGAACCGGCAACACCGACCTGGCCACAGGACCATCGCTTTGAGGACCTCTGTCGGCAATGAAGGGTCTTTGGACTCCATTGGCGTCGCTTGCCCCCGCATAGCGTAATGCACCGGACGACCGACACATTCTTGTGCCAACGGTAGGAGAGATAGACCATGACCATTTACGCGCGACCGGGTGCTGAGGGTTCGTTGATGTCCTTTCAGCCCAGATATGACAACTACATCGGCGGCGAGTGGGTCGCGCCCGTGCAGGGCCGCTACTTCGAGAACGCGACCCCAGTTAACGGCCAGGTGTTCTGCGAGGTCGCTCGCTCCGATGATGCCGATGTCGAGCGCGCCCTGGATGCGGCCCATGCGGCAGCGCCGGCCTGGGGCAAGACCTCAGCGGCGGATCGCGCCGTAATCCTGAACAAGATCGCCGACCGCATCGAGGAGAATCTCGAGTCCATCGCGGTCGCCGAGTCGTGGGACAACGGCAAGCCTGTGCGGGAAACGCTGAACGCGGATATCCCGTTGGCGATGGATCACTTTCGGTACTTCGCCGGCGCGATCCGTGCCCAGGAAGGGTCGCTTTCGCAGATCGATGAGGACACCGTGGCCTACCACTTCCACGAGCCGCTCGGCGTCGTCGGCCTGATCATCCCGTGGAACTTCCCAATCCTGATGGCCGTCTGGAAACTCGCCCCGGCCCTGGCGGCTGGTAACGCCGTCGTCCTCAAGCCAGCCGAGCAGACCCCGGTCTCGATCCTGTACCTGATGTCGTTGATCGGTGACCTGCTGCCCGCGGGTGTGCTCAACGTGGTCAACGGATTTGGCGTGGAAGCGGGTAAGCCGCTGGCGTCGAGCAACCGGATCGGCAAGATTGCGTTCACCGGGGAGACCACCACCGGCCGGCTGATCATGCAGTACGCCTCGCAGAACTTGATTCCCGTCACCCTGGAGCTCGGCGGCAAGAGCCCGAACATCTTCTTCTCCGATGTGATGGCCGCCCACGACGACTATCAGGACAAGGCGCTGGAGGGGTTCACTATGTTCGCCCTGAACCAGGGCGAGGTCTGCACCTGCCCGTCGCGGTCGCTGATCCAGGCCGACATCTACGACGAGTTCCTGGAGTTGGCGGCGATCCGCACCAAGGCTGTCCGCCAGGGCGACCCGCTGGACACCGAGACCATGATCGGTTCTCAGGCGTCCAACGATCAGCTCGAAAAGGTGTTGTCGTACATCGAGATCGGCAAGGACGAGGGCGCGCGCGTCGTGACCGGCGGGGAGCGCGCCGAACTGGGTGGCGACCTGTCCGGCGGCTTCTACATGCAGCCGACCATCTTTGAAGGCAACAACAAGATGCGCGTCTTCCAGGAGGAGATCTTCGGACCGGTGGTAGCCGTAACGTCGTTCAAGGACTACGACGATGCGATCGGCATCGCCAACGACACCCTCTACGGGCTGGGTGCCGGCGTGTGGAGCCGCGACGGCAATACCGCCTACCGGGCCGGGCGCGACATCAAGGCCGGCCGGGTCTGGACCAACTGCTTCCACGCCTATCCCGCGCACGCGGCGTTCGGCGGTTACAAGCAGTCCGGCATCGGCCGTGAGAACCACAAGATGATGCTCGACCACTACCAGCAGACCAAGAACCTGCTCGTCTCCTACAGCGATAAGGCGCAAGGGTTCTTCTGAGCACGACCCAGCAACCCGGTCCCTCAAGCACACTCACGATTGGAAAGAAGCAATGACACACACCCTTGATTCACCCATCACACTGGATACCCCGACCGACACCATGCGCGCCGCGGTGGTCACCGAATTCGGCGCCCCGCTGGAGATTGCCGATCTCGAACTGCCCACCCCCGGCTACGGTGAGGCTCTGGTGAAACTGGAGACCTCAGGTGTCTGTCACACTGATCTGCATGCGGCGCATGGTGATTGGCCGGTAAAGCCGCAGCCACCATTCGTCCCCGGCCACGAGGGCTACGGCACCGTCGTCGCACTCGGTGACGGGGTGAACGACCTCAAGATCGGCGACAAGGTCGGCAACGCCTGGCTGTGGTCGGCCTGCGGCAGCTGCGAATACTGCCGCACCGGCTGGGAAACCTTATGCGAGAGTCAGCAGAACGGCGGCTACAGCGTCAACGGCAGTTTCGGCAGCTACATGCTGGTCAACGCCGCCTACGCCCCACGAATCCCGGACAACGTCGACCCGCTGGAAATAGCTCCCATCCTGTGCGCCGGCGTCACCGTCTACAAGGGCCTCAAGGTCACCGACACCCGGCCCGGCCAGTGGGTGGCCATCTCCGGCATCGGCGGACTCGGCCACATCGCCGTGCAGTACGCCCGCGCGATGGGGCTGCGCGTGGTCGCCGTCGACATCGACGACTCCAAGCTCGCCCTGGCCACCCGACTCGGCGCCGAGGTCGTTGTCAACGCCCGCACCAGCGACGTGGTCGCCGAGGTGCAGAAGGCCACCGGCGGAGTGCACGGCGTGCTGGTGACCGCCGTCCACCCGCAGGCCTTCGGGCAGGCCATCGGACTCACCCGTCGCGGCGGCACCATCGTCTTCAACGGGCTGCCGCCCGGCGACTTCCCGGCACCGATCTTCGACATCGTGCTCAAGGGCCTGACCATCCGCGGCTCCATCGTCGGCACCCGCCAGGACATGGCCGAGGCGCTGGACTTCTACGCCCGCGGTCTAATCCACCCGACGGTGGCCAGCGCGAAACTCGACGACATCAATGACGTGTTCGGCCAGATGGAACGCGGCCAGATCGACGGCCGCATCGTCATCGACTACCGAAAGGACTGAATCATGACGGCAACGACGACGATTGATCAGATCGGCGAGCCCCAGTCCGTGGAGGCCGGGGGAACTAAGCTCCGTGGGCGCGTTGCTTTCGTGACCGGTGGTACCCGCGGAATCGGCGCGGCGATCAGTTTGAGCCTAGTCAGTCAGGGAGCAACGGTAGCCGCGGGGTACGGCAGGAACGCTGAGCATGCGCAGAAGTTCCTCGCCGAGTTGTCGGCAGCCAGTGACGGCGCCGAGGTCAGCGTCCATCAGGGCGATGTCGCCAGCGCGGATGACTGTCAACGAACTATCCGCGAGGTCATCGACCTCCACGGCCGCCTGGACATCCTGATCA
>JAVRPX010000737.1:0-4012 GCA_032161985.1 Mycobacterium sp. | reverse complement strand
ACGCGGTCCGCGAGGGCAACTCGGCGATCGCGGCGCATGTCGAAGCCGATCCCGAGCTCGAGGGCATGGGCACCACGCTGACCGCAATCCTGTTCGCCGGCAACCGCCTTGGGCTGGTGCACATCGGCGACTCCCGCGGCTATCTTCTTCGCGACGGCGAACTCGGCCAGATCACCAAGGACGACACGTTCGTCCAGACGCTCGTCGACGAAGGCCGCATCACTGCCGAGGAGGCGCACAGCCATCCGCAGCGCTCGCTGATTATGCGGGCGCTCACCGGCCACGAGGTGGAGCCCACGCTGATCATGCGCGAGGCGCGCGCCGGTGACCGGTATCTGCTGTGCTCCGACGGGTTGTCGGATCCGGTCAGCCACGAAACCATCCTCGAGGCGCTGCAGATTTCTGACGTTGCCGAAAGTGCCGACCGGCTCATCGAATTGGCACTGCGCGGCGGTGGACCTGACAACGTCACCGTGGTGGTGGCCGACGTCATCGACTACGACTACGGCCAGACCCAGCCCATCCTGGCGGGCGCGGTGTCCGGCGACGACGATCAGGTCGCTCCGCCAAACACCGCGGCCGGTCGCGCTTCGGCGTTCAATCCGCGCCGAAATGAGGCCAAACGCGTTGTGCCGCAACCGGAGGAGCCGCCGCCGAAACCGCGGTCACGTCGCCGCATGTTCATCGCGGCGGCCCTGCTGGTGCTGGTTGTGCTGGCCGGGCTGGCCATCGGCCGAGAGATCGTGCGCAGTAACTACTACGTGACCGAGCACGACGGCACCGTGTCGATCATGCGGGGTGTTCAGGGTTCCTTTCTGGGTTTAGCACTGCAGGAGCCCTACCTGTTGGGGTGTCTCAACGCGCGAAATGAATTGTCGCTCATTCGCGCCGGGCAATCTATCGACACCCTGGACTGCCGCATGCTCGGTGTGAATGACATGCGACCGTCGGAGCGGGCGCAGGTGGTCGCGGGCCTGCCGTCGGGCACGCTCGATGAAGCGATCTCCCAAATCGAAGAACTCGCCCGCAGTTCGGTGCTCCCGACGTGCGCCCCACGCACTCCGACACCGACCACCACCACGACTTCACCGCCGCCGACACCGCATATACCGGAAACACCTGCGAATCCCGGCATTCCAGAAGCCGGCAGTGGAACGCCTGCACCGGAGACCCCGACCACGGTAACCGCGCCCGCTCCGGCGCCCCCGGGTCCACCGCCGCCAGGTGAACCGCCGCCTTCGCCGTCGCCCACGCCGCAGCCCACCGTGACGGCGCTGCCTCCCCCACCACCAGAGCCGGGAACGAACTGCCGGGAAGTGTCATGACGACGCAACCGCAGTCGCCAGTCACCGTCATGCCGCCGCTGCCGAACCGGCGCAACTCCGAACTGTTCCTGCTCGGCTTCGCCGCGGTGATCACCACCGTGGCGCTGCTGCTTGTCGAGGCCAACCAGGAGCAGGGTCTGCATTGGGACCTGGCGCAGTACACGGTGGCCTATCTCGCGCTCTTCACCGGCGCGCATTTGGCGGTTCGGCGGTTCACGCCGTACGCCGACCCGCTGCTGCTGCCGGTGGTCGCGCTGTTGAATGGCTTGGGATTGGTCATGATTCACCGCCTGGACCTCGCGGCCGATGGTCCGTCGTCAAAAGGCCTTGGCGGTACGGCCAACCAGCAGATGTTGTGGACTCTCGTCGGTGTGGTGGTCTTCTCGCTGGTGGTGATCTTCCTGCATGATCATCGGCTGCTGGCGCGCTACGGCTACGTCTGCGGTCTGACGGGCTTGATTCTGTTGGCCATTCCCGCAGTGCTGCCCCGTTCGGTGTCGGAGCAGAACGGCGCAAAGATCTGGATCGAGTTGCCGGGCTTCTCAATTCAGCCGGCCGAGTTCTCCAAGATCCTGCTGCTCATTTTCTTCGCCGCGGTGTTGGTGGCCAAGCGCAGCGTGTTCACCAGCGCCGGCAAGCACTTCGTTGGCATGGACCTGCCGCGGCCCCGCGACCTGGCGCCGCTGCTGGCCGCTTGGATCGCCTCGGTCGGCGTGATGGTCTTCGAGAAGGATCTCGGCACCTCGCTCCTGCTGTACGCATCGTTTCTGGTGCTGGTCTACATCGCCACCGACCGGTTGAGCTGGGTGGTGATCGGGCTGGCGCTGTTCGCGGCGGGAAGCGTTGCGGCGTATTACGTTTTCGATCACGTCAGAGTCCGGGTGCAGACCTGGTGGGACCCGTTCGCCGATCCTGACGGCGCCGGCTATCAGATGGTGCAGTCGCTGTTCAGCTTCGCCACCGGCGGCATCTTCGGCACCGGTCTTGGCAACGGCCAGCCCGGTACTGTGCCCGCCGCATCGACCGACTTCATCATCGCCGCGATCGGCGAAGAGCTCGGGCTGGTGGGTTTGGCGGCGGTACTGATGCTCTACACCATCGTCATCATCCGCGGCCTGCGGACCGCGATCGCGGTGCGGGACAGCTTCGGAAAGCTGCTGGCCGCCGGGCTGGCGTCGACGCTGGCGATCCAGTTGTTCATCGTAGTTGGCGGCGTCACCAAGTTGATCCCGCTGACCGGGCTCACCACCCCATGGTTGTCGTACGGCGGTGCGTCGCTGCTGGCCAACTACGTGCTGCTGGCGATCCTGGTGCGCATCTCGCACGCCGCACGGCGCCCGATCGTCACGCGGCCGCAGACCACGCCGATCGCGGGCGCGAGCACCGAGGTGATCGCAAAGGCATGAACACTTCGCTGCGCCGCATCTCCGTGACGATCATGGTGCTGATCGTGCTGCTATTGGCCAATGCCACGCTGACACAGGTGTTTACGGCCGACGGGCTGCGCACAGATCCGCGTAACCAGCGAGTGCTGCTCGATGAGTATTCACGCCAGCGCGGCCAGATTTCCGCCGTCGGCCAGCTGCTGGCCTACTCCGTTTCGACCGACGGCCGGTTCCGCTTCCTTCGCGTCTACCCCAACCCGCTGACCTACGCCCCGGTCACCGGGTTCTATTCGCTGAGCTATTCGAGCACCGGGCTGGAGCGCGCCGAGGACACCATCCTCAACGGGTCTGACCCGCGGCTGTTCGGCCGGAGACTGGCCGACTTCTTCACCGGCCGCGATCCACGTGGCGGCAATGTCGCGACCACCATCAATCCGCAGGTGCAGCAGGCGGCCTGGGACGCGATGGAGGACGGCTGCAACGGTCCGTGCAAGGGCGCGGTAGTGGCGCTTGAGCCGTCGACCGGCAAGGTCCTCGCCATGGTTTCGGCGCCGTCGTACGACCCGAATCTGCTAGCCACCCACGACATTCAGAAACAGGCCGTCGAGTGGCAGCGTCTGCGTGACAACCCCGACTCGCCGCTGTTGAACCGTGCCATCTCGGAAACCTACCCGCCAGGGTCCACGTTCAAGGTCATCACCACCGCGGCTGCACTGCAGTCCGGCGCCACCGTGAACACCCAGCTGACCGCTGCGGCCCGAATCACGTTGCCGGACAGCACTGCAACGCTGGAGAACTTCGGCGGGGCCGCGTGTGGCGCCGGCCCGACCACCTCCCTGCGCGACGCGTTCGCGAAGTCATGTAACACCGCCTTCGTCCAGCTCGGCATCAACACGGGTGCCGACGCGCTGCGGTCGACCGCGCTGGCGTTCGGGCTGGACAGCCCTCCCCCGACAATTCCGCTTCAGGTGGCCCAATCCACCGTTGGCCCGATCACCGACGCCGCCGCCCTCGGCATGTCGAGCATCGGGCAGAAAGATGTTGCACTGACACCACTGCAGAACGCGCTGGTCGCCGCAACCATCGCGAACAAAGGGGTGGCCATGCGGCCGTACCTAGTCGATAGTCTGAAGGGACCCGACCTCGCCAACATCAGCACGACGGCACCCCACAAGGAGCGACAGGCGGTGTCCGAGCAGGTCGCAGATACACTTACGGACTTGATGGTCGCCGCCGAGCAGGTGACTCAGCAGAAGGGAGCCATCGCCGGCGTGCAGATCGCATCGAAGACCGGCACGGCGG
>JAVRPX010000736.1:0-7675 GCA_032161985.1 Mycobacterium sp. | reverse complement strand
TCAACGGCTCGAAGTACAGCCTGTCGGCGGTGTCGTAGTCCGTGGACACCGTCTCGGGGTTGCAGTTGACCATCACGGTCTCGAACCCGGCCGCACTTAGCGTGGTCGCGGCATGCACACAGCTGTAGTCGAACTCGATGCCCTGCCCGATCCGGTTGGGTCCGGAGCCGAGAATCAGCACCTTGGGCTTCTCCGTTTGCGGAGCGACCTCCGTCTCGGCGGCCGGGTCGGTCTCGTAGCTGCTGTAGTGATACGGCGTCTTGGCTTCGAACTCGGCCGCGCAGGTGTCAACGGTCTTGAAGACGGGATGGATGCCGAGCCGCTGACGCAGAGAGCGCACGCCGACCTCACCGGCCAATTCCGGTCGGAGCGCGGCGATCTGGCGATCCGAAAGGCCGTAATGCTTGCTGCGCCGCAACAGCTCCTCGTCGAGTACGGGAGCGTCCAGGACCTCCGACCGCAGGGTGACGAGTCCCGCGATCTGGTCGACGAACCACGGATCGACGCCCGAAGCCGCGGAGACCTGTTCGACGGTGGCGCCGAGGCGCAGCGCCTGCTCGATGTCGTAGAGCCGGCCGTCGGTGGGGGTCCTGAGATCCTCCAGCAGGTCCTCGACCGACACCTCGCGGTCAGGCTTGGTCCAGAATCCCGCCCTGTCGGTTTCCAGGGAGCGCATCACCTTGCCGAGCGCCTCGATGAAGTTGCGTCCCAACGACATCGCCTCACCGACGGATTTCATCGTGGTGGTCAGGGTGGCGTCGGCGCCGGGGAACTTCTCGAACGCGAACCGGGGCGCCTTGACGACGACGTAGTCCAGCGTCGGCTCGAAGCACGCGGGCGTTTCCTTGGTGATGTCGTTGAGGATCTCGTCGAGCGTGTAACCGATCGCCAGTTTGGCGGCGATCTTGGCGATCGGGAAACCGGTGGCCTTCGACGCCAGCGCACTCGACCGCGACACCCGCGGGTTCATCTCGATGACAACGAGTCTGCCGTCTTGCGGGTTGACTGCGAACTGGATGTTGCAGCCGCCGGTGGCGACGCCGACTTCGCGCAGGATCGCGATGCCGAGGTCACGCATCGTCTGGTATTCGCGGTCCGTCAGCGTCATCGCGGGGGCGACGGTCACCGAGTCGCCGGTGTGCACGCCCATTGGGTCGACGTTTTCGATCGAGCACACCACGACCACGTTGTCGTGGCCGTCGCGCATCAGCTCGAGCTCGAATTCCTTCCAGCCGAAGATGGATTCCTCGATCAGCACGTTGGCGCTGGGTGACGCGGTCAGCCCGTCGCCGGCCATCCGCTCGACGTCCTTGGCGGAATACGCCATGCCCGAGCCAAGGCCGCCCATGGTGAAGGACGGGCGAACGACGACGGGCAGCCCGAGCTCCTCGACCGTCTCACGCACCTCGTCCATGGTGAAACACACACGGGAACGGGCGGATTCGCCGCCGACCTTGGCGACGATGTCCTTGAACCGCTGCCGGTCCTCTCCGCGCTGAATGGCCTCGAAGTCGGCTCCGATCAGCTCGACGCCGTAGCGTTCAAGCGCGCCGTTCTCGTAAAGCGCGACGGCGGTGTTCAGCGCGGTCTGCCCGCCCAGCGTCGCAAGCAGCGCGTCGATCTTGTTGCCGCGCTCAGCTTGTTGGGCGATGACGCGCTCGACGAACGCGGGGGTGATCGGCTCGACGTAGGTGTGGTCGGCGAACTCGGGGTCGGTCATGATGGTCGCAGGGTTGGAGTTGACCAGGCTCACCTGCAGCCCCTCGGCGCGCAGCACGCGACAGGCCTGGGTGCCCGAATAGTCGAACTCGCAGGCCTGACCGATGACGATCGGCCCGGAGCCGATCACCAGTACGTGGTTCAGGTCGGTACGACGCGGCATCTAGTGCTCCCTCTTGCCGCGACCGTGCGTGTCTGTACGCCGACACGCCGCTGCGGGCGTACAAACGTGCACGCTCCTGGCCCCGCGAGCGTGCGCGCTCTCCAAGTGCACGGTTTCGTACCGGGCCCGCTCCACTGGCGTAGACAGCCCCACCGTCGCGGAATGCACGCTCGTTCCGCAACGAGCGTGCGTATTTGTACAGAGAATGCGGCGTGTCGCGGTACAGACACGCACGCTCGCGGAACGGTGAGTGGGCATCTAGTGCTTCTCCCCTGCCATCAGGTCGACAAACTGGTCGAACAGGTACTCCGCATCGTGCGGACCCGCGGCCGCCTCCGGGTGGTATTGCACCGAAAAGGCATGCCCGTCAACAAGTTTGATGCCTTCGACGACGCCGTCGTTGGCGCAGGTGTGGCTGACCTCGGCGAGTCCGAACGGCGTGTCGAACCGCTCGCCCGCCTCCCCTTCAAGCGCGAACCCGTGGTTCTGCGCGGTCACCGCGACCCTGCCGGTGGCGTGGTCGATGACCGGCACATTGATGCCGCGATGTCCGAACACCATCTTGTAGGTCGAGCGGTCGAGCGCCCTGCCGAGGATCTGGTTGCCGAAGCAGATGCCGAACAGCGGGATTCCGGCGCCGAGCACTTCTCGGGTGACGCCGACGATATGGTTGGCGGTCGCCGGGTCGCCCGGCCCGTTGGACAGAAACACCCCATCGGGCTTGAGTTCAGAGATCTGTTCAAAAGTCACCGTCGACGGCAACACGTGACTGCGGATGCCGCGCCTTGCGAAGTTACGCGGCGTATTGGTCTTGATGCCGAGATCGATCGCGGCGACGGTGAACCGTTGCGGCCCATCTGGTTCCACGATATAGGTGGCGTCGGTGCTGACCTCGCCGGCAAGGTCGGCGCCGAGCATCGGCGGCTGGCTGCGCACCCGGGTGAGCAGCTCGTCGGCGTCGGCCAACGCATCGCCGGAGAACATCCCGGCCTTCATCGAGCCGAGGCTGCGCAGATGCCGCACCACCGCGCGGGTGTCGATGCCCGCGATACCGACGATCTCCTGGCGGACGAGTTCGTCCTCCAGCGTGCCGGTGGCGCGCCAGTTCGACGCCCGCGGCGACGGGTCGCGCACCGCATAACCTGCCACCCAGATCTTGTCGCCTCGGCTCTCGGCGTCCTCATGGTTCCACCCGGTGTTGCCGATCTGCGGCGCCGTGGCCACCACGATCTGCCCGTGGTAGCTCGGGTCGGTAAGCGTTTCCTGGTAGCCCGACATGCCGGTGGAGAACACCGCCTCCCCGAGCGTCTGCCCGATCGCCCCGAACGGCGTGCCGGTGAAGATGCGCCCGTCCTCGAGGACCAGGACCGCCTTGCTCATGCAACCTCCAACCAGCGCGCGTACTCTCGCCGATCGTCGGCGCGAAACCCGGTATCGATTTCGGCGCCCGACGGTAACCGCCACCGGATGGCCAGGATGCCTTCGTGGGTCATCGCCTTGCCCGCGATGCCCTTCTCCGTGCGAATCGCGGCGATCGCGTCGTCGGGTATCCAGATTGGTTCGGCGCCCGTGCGCTGCAACATGATTCCTTCGGGGTAACGGGTCAGCACCGCCTTGGCGCGGTAACCGAGGTCGCCGACAGCGATGCGATCCAGCCAGCTGGGCGCCAGCGTGCTGCCGACGTAGAGGCCCTTGGTCGCGGGTATCAGCGCCGGGCCCACGGTGTCCGGCAGCGACGGCAGCGTGCCAATCAATTGCGCCTGCCGCCGCGCACGGTGCAGCCAGCCCCGCAGCATCTGCCGGATCAGAAACGCGATCAGCACCGCAACCACCGCGGCCATGATCAGCGAGGTGATGAGCGTTCCGGTGTTCATACCGGGCTCTTCCCGTCGCGCGCGGTGACCTTGCCTCGCAGCAGCGTCAGCGTGACGGCCGCGGGCAATTCCATCGATTCGTACGGTGTGTTGTCCGAGCGGCTGGCCAGCGCGGACCCCTCGACCGTCCAGGTGGCGTCGGGGTCGACGACCGTCAGGTTGGCGGGCTCGCCGATCTCCAGGGGTCGGCCCTGATCCGGCAATCCGACGATGCGGGCCGGGTTTTCGCTCATCACCCGGGCGACGCCGCGCCACGTCAGCAGGCCGGGCCGCACCATCGACTCGACCACTACCGACAGCGCGGTCTGCAGCCCAAGCATGCCGGGCCGGGCCACGGAGAATTCACAGAACTTTTCATGTTCGGCGTGTGGGGCATGGTCGGTGGCGACACAGTCGACGACCCCGTCGGCCAATGCTTGACGCAGGGCCTCGGCGTCGGCGGTTTCGCGCAGCGGCGGGTTGACCCTGTTGCGGCCGTCGTAGGTCGCCAGCCGCCGGTCATCGAGCATGAGGTGGTGCGGGGTCACCTCGGCGGTAATCGAAATACCCTGCGCCTTTGCCCATCTGATGATCTCTACCGTGCCCGCGGTGGAGGCGTGGCAGATGTGCACTCGCGCTCCGGCGTCGCGGGCTAGCAGCGCATCACGTGCGACGATGGATTCCTCCGCGGCGCGCGGCCAGCCCGCCAACCCGAGGCGCGCGGCGTTAGGGCCCTCGTGGGCGACGGCGCCGACGGTCAGGCGCGGCTCCTCGGCGTGCTGGGCGATGAGCACACCCAGGCCGGTGGAGTATTCGAGCGCACGTCGCATCAGCAGTGGGTCGTGAACGCAGACGCCGTCGTCGGAGAACATCCGAACCTGACCGGCACCGGCGTTCATCATGCCCATCTCGGTGAGCTGAGTTCCGGCCAATCCCATGGTGACCGCGCCCACCGGGTGCACGTCGACCAGGCCGACCTGTTGACCACGATGCCAGACGTGGTCGGTGACGACCGGGCTGTCGGCAACCGGATTGGTGTTGGCCATCGCGAACACCGCGGTGAAGCCACCCAATGCCGCTGCCGCCGAGCCGGTTTCGATGTCCTCGGCGTACTCGCGGCCCGGTTCGCGCAGGTGGGTGTGCAGGTCAACGAAGCCGGGAAGCAGGACCTGGCCCGTGGCGTCGACTGCGTCCCAGTCTTTTTCAAGTCCTCCGGACTCGGACAGCCCCGAGCCGATATCGGCGATCTGACCGTCGGCGACCAGCACGTCGACCCGGTCACCCTCACCGTAGAGCTGCACGCCTCTGATCAGGAGGGAACTCATGCGCTGATCGCCTCCTGCTCGGCGCCCACCAGCAGGTGGAACAGCACCGCCATCCGAACATGCACACCGTTGGAAACCTGTTGCAGCACAGCCGATTGCGTGGAGTCTGCGACAGAGAACGCGATCTCCATACCGCGCACCATCGGTCCGGGATGTAGCACGACGGCGTTGCCGGGCAGCATGGCCTGGCGCTTTTCGGACAGTCCGTAGAGCACCGAGTACTCGCGCGCCGACGGGAAGAATCCGCCGTTCATCCGCTCGGCCTGCACACGCAGCATCAGCACGGCGTCCGCGATCGGCAGTTCGGCGTCGAGATCGTGCGACACGGTGACCGGCCAGTCGGCGACGCCGACCGGCAGCAGCGTTGGCGGCGCGACGAGAACCACCTCGGCGCCGAGCGTGTCCAGCAGCAGCACGTTGGACCTCGCCACGCGGCTGTGCAGCACATCGCCGACGATCACCACCCGCTTGCCCTCGACGCTGCCCAACCGCTGCCGGATGGTGAGCGCGTCGAGTAGCGCCTGGGTGGGGTGTTCGTGGGTGCCGTCGCCCGCGTTGATCACGGTCGGACCGCCGTCCTCGGTGGCGGTCCATTCGGCGAGCTGTTGGGCAGCTCCGGAGGCGGGGTGCCGGATGATCAGCGCGTCGGCGCCAGCGGCGCGCAGGGTCAGCGCGGTATCGCGCAGCGATTCACCCTTGGAGACGGAGGATCCGGACGCGCTGACGTTGATCACGTCGGCGCTCATCCATTTACCTGCCACCTCGAACGAAACCCGGGTGCGGGTGGAGTTCTCGTAGAACATCGTGATGATGGTGCGGCCGCGCAGGGTCGGCAGCTTCTTCACCTCGCGGCCGAGCAGCGCCTGGCTGAACTTGTCGGCATCGTCGAGGATGGCCAGCGCCTCGTCGCGGGACAGGTCGGCAGCCGAGAGCAGGTGCTTCATCGTGCAGGCCCTCCGTAAGGTGCGATGGAAACCCTGTCGTCACCGCCGTCATTCTCGGCGAGGCGGACCTTGACGTTCTCGCTGCGCGAGGTGGGCACGTTCTTGCCGACGTAGTCGGCGCGCAGCGGCAGCTCGCGGTGACCGCGGTCGACGAGCACGGCGAGCTGCACCGCCCTTGGCCGGCCGATGTCACGCAGGGCGTCGAGGGCAGCGCGCACGGAGCGACCGGTGTAGAGGACGTCGTCGACGAGGACGACCAGGGTGCCGTCGATGCCACCCTCGGGGATCGAGGTGTCCTCCAGCGGACGGGGCGGTTTGCTGTCGAGGTCGTCGCGGTAGAGCGTGATGTCCAGCGCACCGCGCGCCACCGTGACGCCGCAGAATTCCTTGATTTTTTCGGCCAACCGGGCGGCCAATGTCACGCCGCGGGTGGGTATGCCGAGCAGGATGACCTTCTGAGGACCGGCTGGATCATCCAAAGCGGTCTTTTCGATGATCTGATGGGCGATGCGGGAGATGGTCCGGCCGACGTCTGCGGCGGACAACAATTCCCGGTCGGTGTCAGGCGAGCCCACGATGCGACTCTGACCTCCTTCTCCGCCTCTCTGGACGGATCGTTAAAGGACGTCGAACTTCCGCGCGAGCCTAGCACCCGGCAACATGGAGCCCGTCGGCGACACCCATTCCTCTGCGCAGTGGCCGCCTACACGCTGGGAGACCCAGGCGCGACCGGGTACAGCTTGCCGCCTGGGTACGCTGACGCCGATGAAGCTCGACACCAACCAGGCCTCCATCCGCGAAGCGATCGATGCAGGCCTGCTGGCAGGCGCGGTCACGCTGGTTTGGCGCTCGGGCGAGGTCCTGCAGGTCAACGAGCTCGGCTACCGCGACGTCGAGGCCAACCTCCCGATGCAGCGAGACACGATTTTCCGTATCGCATCGATGACCAAGCCCGTAACCGTCGCCGCAGCGTTGAGCCTGATGGACGAGGGCAAGCTGGCGCTGGCCGACCCGGTCGCCAAGTGGTTGCCGGAGCTGTCCGACATGCCGGTGCTTGATACACCTGGCGGTCCGCTGGACAAGACGCATCCCGCGCGTCGACCGATCACCGTCGAAGACCTGATGACGCACCGCAGCGGCCTGGCGTACTTCTTCTCTGTGACAGGGCCGCTGGCGAAGGCGTATTCGCGGATCTCTGCTCGGCAGAACCCGGACGGCTGGCTGGCCGAGGTGGCCGCGCTACCTCTTGAGCATCAACCCGGAGACCGACTGACATACAGCAACGCCACCGATGTGTTGGGCGTCCTGCTTGAGCGAATCGAAGGCAAGTCGCTCCAGCAGATACTCGCCGAGCGGGTGCTGGCCCCACTGAACATGGCCGACACCGGATTTTTCGTGGCGGCTCGCAATCGCAGTCGTACGGCCACCATGTACAAGCTCGGGGACGACGACACGCTCAGCCATGACGCGATGGGGCCGCCACCCATCGCGGCGCCTCCGTTCTGCATGGGTGGTGCGAACCTCTTCTCAACGGCCGGCGACTATCTGACGTTCGCGCGCATGCTGCTGGCCGGAGGCGAAATCGACGGTATACGGGTGCTTTCCGAAGAGTCTGTGCGGCTCATGCGCAGTGACCGGCTGACGGACAGCCAGAAACGTCATCCATTTCTC
>JAVRPX010000735.1:0-14509 GCA_032161985.1 Mycobacterium sp. | reverse complement strand
CGGCTGGAGACGCTGGCGTCGCATTGGGGCATCACCCAGATGAAGCCGCACGATGCACTCGACGACGCGATGGTGCTCGCCCAGATCCTCAAACCGGTGCTGGTCCGCGCCCGTGAGCGCAAGGTGTGGCTGCCGGTGCGGTCGGTGACGCGCAGGCAGTGGCCCAACGGTCAGATCACCCACGAGGAGCTGCGCCCGCTGAAGATGCTGGCCTCGCGGCTGCCGTGCCCGTATCTGAATCCCGGACGGTTTGTCGCAGGTCGGCCGCTGGTGCAGGGCATGCGCGTGGCGTTGTCGCCCGAGGTAGCCCGGACTCATGAGGAGCTCATCGAGCGGATCGTGCACGCCGGGCTGGCCTATACGGACGCCGTCGACCCCGAGACGTCGCTGGTGATCTGCAACGAAGCCGCACCCGAGCACGGCAAGGGCTATCAGGCGCATGAGCTCGGCGTTCCGCTGGTCAGCGACGCCGACTTCATGCGATTCCTCGACACCGTTGCGGGCGGTACCGACATCGAGGACTTCACCGACACCACCCTCGCCGGCGAGCAATTCGCGCTGTTCTAACTCGGGCGCGACGTCCCAAGGGAAGTACCGGGCGTGAACGTGACCGGAAGTTTGCCCAACCCGGTCATGCTCGGATTGCCGGAGTATTGATGCACGCCGTCCACGTCAACCGCATAGTCCGGAATGCGTTCGAGAACCGCCTTCACCATCACCTCGAACATCACCCGCGCCAGTGGGGCGCCGATGCATCGGTGCGGCCCGAGCCCGAACGCGACGTGGCGATTGGGTGCCCGGTCCAGTACCACTTCGTCGGGCCGGTCGAACTCCCGCTCGTCGTGGTTGGCCGCGAGCCAGCTGATGAGCACCTGGTCGTTACGCCGGAGCTGTTGGCCGCCGAGCTCGGTGTCGCGACTCACTGTGCGGCTCAGCGTCGTGTTGACCGAGCAGTATCGGAGAAACTCATCGGCTGCGGTGCGGTAGAGCTCAGGGCGGTCGATGAGCTGTTGTCGTAGATCCGGGTGGGTGCCGAGGTGGAGAAGGCTCAGCGCGGTCAGTGACGTGGTGGTGTCGACGCCACCGCCGATGAGGTTCCAGAGAATGTCGATGAGCTGGTTGTCGTCAAGACGCTTCCCGTCGAAGTCGTACTGAACCAGGAAGCTGGTCAGATCGTCACCAGGATCGGCCCGTCGAGTCGCAGCGAACTTGAGCAGGCCGTCGATCATCGCGGGGACTTCGGCGATCGCCTTGTTGTATGCGTCGGCGTCCGGAGCGTCCATGACCGAATGGAAGAGGTTGGCATACAGCGGCCAATTGTCGTAGGGCAGACCCATCAACCTCATCGTGAGGATGGCAGGGACGGGGCTCGCATAGTCGAGCACGAGGTCCATCTCGCCGTCGGCAATTTTCTGGTCGAGGAACCAGTGCACCGACTGCTCCATGAAGGGCCGCATTTTCTCGACGGCTCCCGATGAGAAGAACGGGGTGAGCGCCCGCCGCAAGGCCAGATGGTAGGGACCGTCGACTTCGCCGATGCCAAGTGGCGGTTGGCCTTCGGGTCGTGGAACCCCCATCTCGCCTTGGTAGTTCACGCCGTCGGCGGCGTTCGGTTCGTACTTGTGCGCGAACGTTTCGCCGTCCCGCGCGGCCTGGGCTACCGCGTCGAAACCGGTGACGTACCAGAAGCCGCCGTAATTCTCGTTCCACGCGACGGGGCATCGACGCCGGAGGTCGGCGTTGAGCTCGAGCTCGTTGTCGTTGTACTCGGCTGAATGATGATCGATGTCGACAACAACGTCGGTGCTGACGTCCGTGCGGCCCATTAGGCTATCTTTGCATCTTTAGGGAGGTTCTTGCCATCGACGATTGGACGGAAGGGCAGACGATCGGCGGCCGGGCGATTCCCGCTCTGCCCGACCTCGCCCGGATGCGCAGCGAGCGCTTTCAGAGACTGCAGGATCAGCTCGATGCACAGGGTGTCGACGGTCTGGTGCTGCTCGGCTCCAGCTCAGTGGCATACGCCACGGGTGCCGCGGAGCCCGCGCAGGACGGCGACCGTGCGGCATTGTTTCGGGCCGTTTCGGTTGTGGTCAAGGGAGATACGGCGCCTCACCTCTATACCCCGTACGTCGACGGGGTGCCCGACGACATTCCCGGTGATCACCTGCACGGGCCACTGTTTCCGGATCTCGACGACGGCATAGAACAGTTCGCGAGCGCGCTATCCGACCACTTCGGCCATGGCGCCCGCATCGGGATCGACCATCAGACTCATCCGGTCCTGCAGGCACTGCAGGGTGTCGATTGGGTCGACGCGGCGGACGTGGTGAGTGCGGCCAAGCTCACCAAGACACCGGACGAGGTGGCCTGCATCCGCAACGCCCAACTGCTCAACGAGCTCGCGATGGTGGACGCATTGCGCATCCTGCGGCCCGGCGTCCGACAGATCGACCTGAGCGCTGCGTTCCTCCGTCGTGTCTTCGAACTCGGCGCGTCCGCGAACAGCATCGACCCGATCTGGCAGGTGATGGCCCCGACCCGTGAGCTCGGGCCATGGACCGTGCACGGAGATCTCGCCTATCCGACCGTCACCACCGACCGGTTCCTCCGCGAAGGCGATGTCATCTGGGTGGACGCGGGCATCAACTGGCAGGGATACGCCTCCGACTATGGCCGGACCTGGATCACGGGCGTCGATCCGGTCCCTAATGCGAAGCAGCAGGCCCAGTTCCGTCGCTGGCGGTCCGTCGTCGACGCGGCGCTGGACGTTCTCAAGCCAGGCGTGTCAGCCCTACAGCTCGGCAAGGTGGCGATCGAGGCAAACGACGGTGTTCGGCCCTGGATCGACCATTTCTATCTGGCCCACGGAATCGGCACCGACAGCGCGGAAATGCCGCTCATTGGAACGGATCTCGGTGACCAGTTTGACGAGCGACAAGTCATGCAACCGGGAATGGTGGCTGTCTTCGAACCCGTCATCTGGGAGGAAGGTGCGTCCGGCTATCGATCGGAAGACATTGTGGCCGTTACTGATACAGGCTGGGTCAAGCTGAGCGGGTCGACCTACGAACCGTACGGTGTCGGCGCATGAGCCCCGTCCCCCGCGATCGCGGTGTGCTCGTCGGGACGATGGGTCTCGAGGACGACGCGCGCGTCGACTTCGCCCGGCTGCGTGCGGATCGGCGCGAGAAGGTGCTCTCCGGCATGGAAAGTCACGATCTCGACGCGCTGATGCTCGGTGGCGTCGGCAATGTCCGATACGTATCCGGCGCCAGGCAACTCGGGCGGGCCGGTGTGCTTCCGTTCGCGCCCGTCGCGGTGGTGGTGCGGGAAACCGGGCGGGTCCATCTGCTCTCGACGTGGGACGAGGGCGTGCCACCCGAGATCGGCTACGAGGACCTGTACCGGATGAGCTGGAATCCGGCGAACCTTGCGGCCGACCTCGCGAAGATCCCCGGTGTGCGCGAGGCGAGGCGGGTCGGCACCGACGGCTTGACGCCGAGGTTCGCCGGCTTGATCGGTCAGCTCGTCACCACCGCCGAACTGGTCGATGCGGCTCCCGTTATGGCGAGTGCGAGACGGATCAAGACGCCCGACGAGATCACCTGCCTGGACGTCTCGTCGGCCATCGCGGAGGCGGCACTAACGGCGCTGGAGGACGCCCTGGCGCCCGGCATCACCGAACGTGAACTGCTCGGCATCTACAACGAGAAGGTGGCCGGCCTCGGAGCGCCGAATCCGCCATCGGAAAGTGTCTGCTTCGCGACACCCTCACGCGGTCCCGTCAGGTTCCGCCACCTGGCCTCCGACCGCCCCGTCGGGGAGGGCGAGCTCGTTGTTCTCGCGCCCGGCGCGCTCTACGCCGGGTATGAGGCCGGCCTGGCCCGCACCCGGGTAGCGGGCAATGCCGCTCCGGCGGGGACGACCGATCTGGCGGCGAGATGTGCGCGGAGCATGGACGCACTGATCGCGGCCTGTCGCCCCGGCAATACCGGCGCTGACCTCTACCGAGCCTGGGAGAACGCAGCCAACCCAGATCCGGGGGTCCTGTTGGCGCATGGGATGGGATTGGGCGCCGAGCCGCCGGTGATCGGCCTTGGCCGCGGGCGCAACGCCACCATCGACGAGGGAATGGTGCTAAGCGTGCAGTCCTGGGTCACCGAGGAGGGCGTCGGAGGATGCCTTGAGCGCGGCACGGTGCGCATCGAGAGCAGCGGCCCGTCGCTACTCACACGCTACGGAAGGTTGTAATGGCCAGTCACCGCACTGTTTTCAACCACGTCGGGTTGTGCGTTGCAGATCGCGAGCGGTCGCGTCGCTTCTATGAGGGCCTGCTCGGATTCGAGTTCTGGTGGGAGCTCGAACTTCCGGACGAGGGCACCGAAAAGCTTCTGATGCTGGCCCCGCCGATCGGAGTGCGTGCGACCTATCTGGTGCGCGACGGCTTGGTGCTCGAGCTTCTCGACTACTCGAAGCGCGAAGCGCAGACCGGGCGCGAGCGCGTGATGGACGAGGTGGGACTGACGCACATGTCATTGTCGGTGTCCGACCTCGGCGGAGTGTTGACGAAGGTCGAGGAGTTCGGGGGATCGGTGGTCGAACAGACAGTCACCGGGCAATTCGCGATGATCCGGGACCCCGACGGGCAGCTGATCGAACTGCTTCCTGACGCGTGGTTGGCGAATCTGCCACCGCGGCCCTAGCCAGGTATTGCAATCACTACATCCGTAGTGGTACCGTCGCATCTACTGCAGCTACATCATTTGGGACACGACGCTGATGACCTGCTGTTCTGGCGCCTGCAATATAGGAACTGATGCCGACCAACCCGGAACGACGCAATCAGATCCTCGATGCCGCGATCGACATCCTGTGTGACGACGGCGTCGGCGGTCTGACCCATCGTCAGGTCGACAGCCGCGCGGACTTGCCGGCAGGCACCACGTCGAACTACTTCCGGACCCGGCAGGCGCTGCTCGAAGCGACCGCCGCCCGGACGGTTGATCTGCATTGGCAGCGGGTCGAGGCACTGCAGTCGGCGATCGGCCCGCTATCCCGCGATGCGTTGAAGGCATTGATGATTCGCATGCTCGACCCCGATGAGCAGTTTCGCCGCTGGACACTGGCGCGGTTCGAGCTGTTCATGGAGAGCACCAGGCGCGAAGAGCTCAGGCCGTTGATGAAGGAGCTTCACGCGGCCGCGGTGAAGTCGGCGACACTCATCATCGAGGCCGCCGGCTTCACCCCGCCACCGGAGCGGATGGACGAGCTCAGCAGATTGCTCAACGGCTTTGTGTTCAGCAACCTCACCATCGCGCCCGAGCCGGGCGCGCTGGATACCGCCGGTCTTGTGGACCGACTGCTGAGCGCCTTCCTCGACTAGCGTGCGGACCGGTTGACCGCCGACACCACGGCGCGTAGCGATGCGGTGGTGATCGACGTCGCGATGCCGACGCCCCAGATCGTCCTGCCGTTCACCGACGCCTCCACGTAGGCCGCGGCCTGCGCGCCTTCGCCGGCCGTCAGTGCGTGCTCGGAGTAGTCGAGCACGTGGACCTGGATGCCGACGCTGCACAGCGCGTCGACGAACGCCGCGAGGGGGCCGTTGCCCGAGCCGCGGATGTCCGTCTCGACCCCGTCGATCTTGACCGTCGCCTCGATGACGTCGGTGCCGCCGTCGGTCTCGCAGGCGATTACCCGCTGCCGGATGCGTTCCAGCGGCCGGATGGGCGCCAGGTACTCCTCGGCGAAGACGTCCCACATCTCCTTCGGCGAGACCTCGCCGCCCTCGCCATCGGTGATCTTCTGGATCGCCTGGGAGAACTCGATCTGCAACCGCCGCGGCAGGGCAAGGCCGTGATCGGCCTTCATGATGTAGGCCACGCCGCCCTTGCCGGACTGCGAGTTGACCCGGATGACCGCCTCGTAGGTGCGGCCGACATCCTTGGGATCGATCGGCAGATACGGCACCTGCCACAGGATGTCGTCCACATCGGCGTCCTGCTCGTCGGCCGAGATCTTCATCGCGTCCAGGCCCTTGTTGATGGCGTCCTGGTGGCTGCCCGAGAACGCGGTGTACACAAGGTCGCCGCCATACGGGTGGCGTTCGGGCACTGGCAGCTGGTTGCAGTACTCGACAGTGCGCCGGATCTCGTCGATGTTGGAGAAGTCGATCTGCGGGTCCACACCGCGGGAGAACAGGTTCAACCCCAGCGTCACGATGCACACGTTGCCGGTGCGCTCGCCATTGCCGAACAGGCAGCCCTCGATCCGGTCGGCACCGGCCTGATAGCCCAATTCCGCTGCGGCGACTGCGGTTCCGCGATCGTTGTGCGGGTGCAGGCTCAGAATGATGCTGTCCCGACGGGCCAGGTTGCGGCTCATCCACTCGATCGAGTCGGCGTACACGTTGGGTGTGGCCATCTCCACGGTCGCGGGCAGGTTGACGATCAGCGGCCACTCCGGCGTGGGCTGGATGATCTCGGCGACCGCGTCACAAACGTCCTTGGCGTACTCCAACTCCGTGCCTGTGTAGGACTCCGGCGAGTACTCGAACCGCCACTGTGTGCCGGGATACTTCGTCGCCTCCTCGACGCACTTGCGGGCGCCGTCGGTCGCGATGGCCTTGACCGCCTCGCGGTTGGCGCGGAACACCACCCGCCGCTGCAGGATCGACGTCGAGTTGTAGAAGTGCACGATCGCGCGCGGTGCGCCCTCGCACGCCTTGAACGTCCGCTCGATCAACTCCGGCCGGCACTGCGTCAGCACCTGGATGGTGACATCCTCGGGAACCGCGCCTTGCTCGATGATTTCGCGGACGAAGTCGAAGTCGGTCTGGCTGGCCGACGGGAAGCCGACCTCGATCTCCTTGTAGCCCATGCGGACCAGGAGGTCGAACATGCGGCGCTTGCGGGCTGGGCTCATCGGGTCGATCAGCGCCTGGTTGCCGTCGCGAAGGTCCACCGCACACCACATGGGTGCGCGGTCGACGACGCGGTCGGGCCAGGTGCGGTCCGATACCGCGACTGGCTCGACTTCTTCGGCGAAAGTGCGATAACGGTTGACCGGCATCGAGGTGGTCCGCTGGGCGTTCCAGGCGGGCTGGCCGGGGTTGGGTGCGCCGGACGGCTTGTTGATGCTGCTTGCCCCAGGGGTCCAAGCGAAGGCGTCGGGTGAATCTGGTGCGGGGGTGGAAAAGGTAGTCACGGTGATTGCTCCGGGTGGGTTTGGCTGAGACCTAAACGGTCAAGACCGGCGCATCACGACTACCCGCGACGGGAAGCCGGTCTGGATCAGACCCCGTCGCGGCTGCCGAGAAGGAGCACCCGCTGCACGTCGACCACTGTAGCAAGCCCAGCTGCGAGGCCAAAACCCCAGGTCTCATGGCCCCCACCGCGGAGTCGATGGACAATGTTGCGGTGAGACTGCTGACCGGCATGGTCACGGCGCTGCTGACCGCCGCGCTGATGCTCACCGGCTGCAGCCGCTCCTTCGAGGGCACCGCGGTAATGGGGTCCCGCGATGTCGATCCTGCCTACTTCTTCGCAGGCGACGTTCCTACCTACGGGCAGCGCCTCGATCCCGATGAGGTCAACACGCTGGCCTATCTGCGCGCGCTGCGCCGGATCGACCCGTGTGGTCTGCTTACTCGCGACGCGCTGGCCAAGATCGGCGAAATCGGCTCGGTGGGAACGCTTTTCGCGCTCGACGAATGCGACGTCGACATCAAGCTACCGGGCGAGGCCAACCGTCGCTACGCGAGCATCGAGGTGATTCTCAACCGCATGGTGGGCCAGCCCGTCGCGTTCTTGGCGGGCGGGCTTGCGGTGTACGAGTCGTATCCCGGATCGTGTGACTACCTCTTGCCACTCAATCTGTCGCTGCTGCCCGGCGCCCAGCCGCTGCGCCAACCCGATCAGCCGTTCGTCCGCGTCGGACTCATCGCCGAGGAGAACTGCGAGTTCGCGCAGCGGCTGGTGCGTGCCATCGCCCCGACCGTGGAATCTTCGCGGCTTCCGGTCCGCGACGCAGTCGCCGCCTACCCGAGCGCGCTGGCCGAGCGAGATCCGTGCCAGGTGTTGTCGATGGTCGCTGCCGAGGTCGAGCGGTGGGACGTCATCCGCTCCCGCCCATACGAATGCAACTTCGGGATCTTGCGTGGCAACGACGTCGTGCCGATGCGGGTGTCGCTGGGGCCGAAAATGTATGACATGGCCACCGAGACCCGGCAGCACCGTGAACACAATGGTGTTGAGCTGCTCGTCGATCCGATCTACTGCTCGACGGTGGCGTTTATCGGGGGTCCGATGCAGCGCAGGCTGCTGGGCGGCGACTTCGTCGGAACCGGCGAGGTGGTAATCCGGCCAGCGGTCGTGGTGGACAGCGGTGGTGAGCACTGTGACGTAGTGACCGACGTTGCCACGGCCGCCGCCAAGCTCTACACGTGAGAATCCGGGAACGCGATCACCGACAGGAAGCGGATCGGCACCTCGACCAGATCGACGGGTCCATGCGCGCCCTCGCCGTCGATCTGCAGCGAGTCGCCCGGATGCAGTCGATACACCGAGCGGCTGTGGCTGTAATCCATGACGCCTTCGAGCATGTAGATGAACTCGGTGCCCGGATGCTGGAACAAGGGATAGGTCTGGCTCTTCTCCGACAGCGTGACGTGCAGGCATTCGAGCCGCTTGTGCTCGCCCCGCAACGACCCGAGCAACTGGTACTCGTGGCCTTCCTTGGTGCCGTTGCGCACGATCCGTGCGCCGGTGCCTGCCTTGACGAACGCCGCGAGGCGCTCGACATCTGCGCCGCGGAACAGGCTGGTGACCGGCACGTCGAAGCCCTTGGCCAGCAACGCGAGTGTGCTCAGGCTGCACGACGTCTGCGCGTTCTCGATCTTGGACATCATCGCCTTCGAAATACCAACGCGTGCAGCCATTTCCGCGACTGTGAGCCCTTGCTGCTGCCGCAACTGCCGCACGTTTCGACCGATGGCGGCCTCGAACTCGAGCTCCTCGACGGGCTCGTGGGGATCACGGTCGCGCGCCGTGCCCGACTTGTTGCGAAGAAGGGGAACGTCGCTCACTGGGACACCATCATCGCATTTGCCCGGCACCGACATACGGATACGGGCTCTTTAGCAGGTCGCCCTCGTCGAACCGCGACAGTCGGAAGTCGGAATGCGGGATCCGCGGGTCGTTGCTGTGTCCGTCGACGACGAGGTCGGCGATCAGCCGACCCACAGCAGGCGCGATCTTGAACCCGTGCCCGCTGAAGCCGGCCGCGACGACGAGACCGTCGAGCGCAGTCGTGGAGATCACCGGGTTCCAGTCCGGCGTGACGTCGTAGCAGCCCGCGTAGCTGCTGCTGATCGCCGCATCGGCGAACCCGGGGAATCGGCTGCCGACCTTGTCAACGGTGAGGTCGACGAACGCGTCGGTCGCGCGGTTGAGGTAGTTGTCAGGATCCGCATCTTCGACGTCGGACAGATCGCTGTTGCCGAACAGGATGTCGCCGCCCACCTCCGGCCTCACGTACTGAAGCGACACCAGATCGGAAAAAATCGGTAAGGAAGCAACGACGGTGCTGTCTATGCCCGGGGCGATCGTGACGATCTGCTCTCTCACCACCCGGATCGGCACGTCGACCCCGTATCGCGCGAGGAACGGCTTCGTCCACACCCCGGTTGCGACGACGACGGTGCCCGCAGCGATCTCGCTGCCGTCGGCGAGATGGACACCCCTGACCCGATCGCCGACGACCGACAGTCCGGTTGCCGTTGTGCCTTGGCGGATTTGCACGCCTGCAGCGCGCGCCGATGCAGCGAACGCTTGCGCGGTCATGTACGCGTCGCCGTAGCCGCCGCGCGCCTCCCATCCGAAGGCCTCGAACGGCGACAGATCCGCGAACGGCCACATGCGGGCCACCTCGAACCGGTCGATCTCCTCGGTTTGCACGCCGACGGACCGCTGGGCGGCCAGGCTCTTGCGCAGGGATTCGACGTTGGGTTCACCGACGCCGACGACATATCCGGTCTGCCGGAAGCCGATGTCGGTGCCGAAGATCTCCTCCGCCTTCTCGAACACCTCGAGCCCGACGGTGGCCATTGCGGCCAGCGAGGTGACCCCGTAATGGCAACGGACGATGCCGCTGGACTTGCCGGTCATCCCGGATGCGACGGTATTACGTTCGGCCACAACCACATCCGTGACACCGCGTTGGCTGAGCGCCCACGCGGCGGCCGCGCCCTCGATGCCGCCGCCGACGATGACGACGTCTGCGGTGGTCATCGGCGTTCTTTGCTCTTCGCGCAAGCGCTCATCGGCCCGGAATCCAGTCCGTTCCGGCCAGCGGCACCCGCGCCATCGCCGCCGCCTCGATTGTGACGGCGACGAGGTCCTCCGGCTCGAGGTGCAGCACATGCGCCTTGCCACAGGCGCGGGCGATGGTCTGGGCCTCCATGGTCAGCACCCGCAGGTAGTTGGCCAGCCGCCGGCCGCCCTCGACGGGATCGAATCGCGCGGCGAGTTCGGGATCCTGTGTGCTGATCCCCGCCGGATCGGTGCCGTCCTGGAAGTCGTCGAAGAAGCCGGCGGCACTGCCGAGCTTCTCGTACTCGGCGGCGTAGCGGGGATGGTTGTCGCCCAACGCGATCAGCGCCGCGGTGCCGATCGCGACGGCGTCGGCGCCAAGTGCCAGCGCCTTGGCCACGTCGGCGCCGGTGCGAATGCCGCCGGAGACGATCAATTGCACCTTTCGGTGCACGCCAAGCTCTGCCAGCGCCTGCACCGCCTGCGGCACCGCGGCCAGCGTCGGGATGCCGACGTGCTCGATGAACACCTCCTGGGTGGCGGCGGTGCCGCCCTGCATGCCGTCCACCACCACGACATCGGCGCCGGCGTGCACGGCAAGTTTCACGTCGTAGTAGGTGCGGGTGGCGCCGACCTTGACGTAGATCGGCTTCTCCCAGTCGGTAATCTCACGCAGTTCGTTGATCTTGATGGTCAAGTCGTCGGGACCAGTCCAGTCCGGGTGCCTGCAGGCCGAGCGCTGGTCGATGCCCTCGGGCAGGGTGCGCATTCCTGCCACGCGTTCGGAGATCTTCTGACCGAGCAGCATTCCGCCGCCACCGGGTTTGGCGCCCTGGCCGAGGACCACTTCGATCGCGTCCGCCTTGCGTAGGTCGTCTGGGTTCATCCCGTACCGCGATGGAAGATATTGGTAGACCAGGTACTTACTCTGTGCGCGTTCCTCAGGCGTCATGCCGCCGTCACCGGTGGTGGTTGACGTGCCCAGCTCACTGGCGCCGCGGCCCAACGCCTCCTTGGCGGGGCCGGATAGGGCGCCGAACGACATACCGGCGATCGTCACCGGAATATCTAGGTGCAGTGGGTGTTTCGCGAACCGGTCGCCGAGGACCACATCGGTGCCGCACTTCTCACGGTATCCCTCCAGCGGATAGCGCGACATCGACGCGCCGAGGAATAGGAGGTCGTCGAAATGCGGTAGCGGCCGCTTGGCACCCCATCCCCGGATGTCGTAGATGCCGGTTTCGGCGGCCCGCTGAATGGCCGCGATCGTCGGCCGGTCAAATGTGGCGGACTCTCGTAGGCCGAGGCGCGCCCTTTCGTCAGTCGTGTATGTCATCAGTAGCTCGAAGCGTTGTCGATGTGGAAGTGGTAGAGGTTTCGGGCCGACCCGTAGCGGGTGTAGGCGGCGGTGTCGTCGCCCTCGAAACCCGCCGCCTTCAGCAGATATTCGAGCTCCTTGTGGTGCTCGGGCCGCATTTCCTTGGCGACGCAGTCGGCGCCAAGCGAGGCGACGTCGCCGCGGACGTAGATGCGGGCTTCATAGATCGAGTCGCCAAGCCCTTCGCCGGCATTGCCCCGGATCACCAGGCGCCCGGCCTGCGCCATGAATGCGCTCATGTGGCCGACGTCGCCGCCCACGACGAGGTCGATGCCCTTCATCGAAATGCCGCACCGCGCTGCGGCATTCCCCTCGATCACCAGCAGACCGCCGTTGGCGGTCGCCCCCGCCGACTGCGACGCATTGCCCTTGACCCAGACCGTGCCGCTCATCATGTTCTCGGCCACACCGGTGCCTGCATTGCCGTTGATGGTGATCTCGGCCTGCTGGTTCATGCCTGCGGCGTAGTAGCCAACATGGCCGTCGACGGTGACCTTCACCGGCGCGTCGATGCCGACCGCGACGTTGTGTGCGCCCTCGGGATGCGCGATCACAAATTCGCCGGACAGATCCGGCGCGTGCAATGTGGCGTTGACCTCACGCAGCGATGTGGTGCGTAGGTCATATGAGGACAACGTGGCCGTCATCTGTTCCATGCGTAGATCACCTCTGGCTCCGGCTCCCAGATCTTGGCGGCTTCGACACCGGGAAGTCCTGCCAGCGCGCGGTATTCGCTGCCCATCGCCACCCAGTCATCCGTCTCGGCGATGACGGCCGGTTTGCACGCGATCGCGTCGCGCACCACCGCGAACGAGTCGCGGTTGGACACCAGCAGGGTGTAGAACCCGTCGAACGTCGCACACAGCTCCTTGAGCGCGGCCTCCACGCTACGGCCGTCGGCCAGCTGCTTGGCGATGAACCGCGCGCCGACCTCGGTGTCATTCTCGCTGTCGAATTGCACACCGGCGGCGCGTAGTTCGCGGCGGATCGTGGCGTGGTTGGCGAACGAGCCGTTGTGCACCATGCACTGCTCAGGCCCGACCGCGTACGGATGACAGCCCGCGGGCGTCACCGCGGACTCGGTCGCCATCCTGGTGTGACCGACGCCCTGCCAGCCCTGCGCCTTGGCCAGGTCCCACGCGTCCGTCAGCGTGCGCGGATGCCCAACGCCCTTGAGCACGGCCATGTCCGACCCGAAGCCTGCGATCAGCGCGTCTGGGTACGCCGCGGTGACCGCGTCCAGCAGCACCTCCGAAGATACGTCTGCCGTGAGGAGATATGTGTCGCCACGGCGGGTCACACTCACGTCAAGGCCGAGGTCGTCGGCCGTCGGATCGACCTCCAGCACCGAAACGCAGCCCAGCCCTGGGGGTGACAAGATCGAGTCGCCGTAGACGGCGACACCGGCCGAGTCGCTGCCGCGGTCGCCCATCTCACACAGCATTCCGGTGAGCAGTTCTCCGAGGCGGGGAAAGAGCTCCGGGGTGCGCAGGTGCAACCCGACGATCCCACACATGTTTTGTCTCCTTTGACGTATGACGATTCAGAACGCGGTGAGGTAGTTATCAATCTCCCACGGCGTCACCGAGCTGTGGTAGGCGAAGAACTCCTTGCGCTTGATGTCGGCGAAGTAGTCCGCGACCCCGTCGCCCGCGGCATCGAGCACGCCGGTGATCACCGGGTCACCCTGGAACTCGTCGACCGCGTGCAGCAGCGTCGGCGGTAGCGGTGAACGGCCCTGGCCGCCAATGCTTCCCGGGTCCGCGCTGCGTTTGATCCCGTCGATGCCCGCACCCAGTGCCGCGGCGATCGCCAGGTACGGGTTGGCGGAGCCGTCGCCGCCGCGGAGCTCGACGCGCGCCGAGTCGGGCACCCGAATGTAGTGCGTGCGGTCGTTGCCGCCGTAGGTCGGGGTCCTCGGCGCCCAGGACGCGCCGGACGCCGTTGTCGTCGCACCGGTCCTCTTGTAGGAGTTGACCGTTGGCGCCACGACTGCCTGCAGCGCGCTGGCGTGCTCGAGGATGCCGCCGATGAACGCGTACGCGGTCTCCGACAGACCCAGTCCGCGGGAGTCCTCCTCGGCGGGGAACACGGGAGTGCCGCCACTGGTCAGCGACAAATGCAGATGCAAACCGCTGCCGGTCTTCTCGGCGAAGGGTTTGGGCATGAAGGTGGCCACCATGTCGCGTTCGCCCGCGATCATCGACAGCAGGTAGCGCAGCGTGATCACGCGGTCGGCGGTGGTCAGCGCCTCGGCGAATTGAAAGTTCTGCTCGAACTGGCCGTTGCCGTCCTCATGGTCGTTGGCGTAGTTGGACCAGCCGAGCGTGTTCATCGCCGTCGAGATCGCGGTGAGGTGGTCGTACATCCTGGTCACGCCGCGGGCGTCGTAGCAGGGCTGCGCGGCGGTGTCGGCGGCGTCCGCGACCGACAGGCTGCCGTCGGCATTGCGGTGCAGCAGGAAGTACTCCACCTCGGCGCCGACCCACGGTTCGAACCCTGCGTCGGCGGCCTGCCGGATCAGCGCCTTGAGAATCACGCGCGGCGCGTATGGCCACGGTTCGCCGGTGACGTGAGGGTCGCAGTGCACGATGGCAAGGCCATCCTTGATGAACGGGATCGGCGTGAACGACGCCGGGTCCGGAATGGCCATCAGGTCGGGGTCTTTGGGCTCCTGGCCCATCGCCCCGACGGCATATCCGGCGAATCCGACGCCCTCGGTGGCCAGCAGATCGACGGCCTCGACCGGAACCAACTTCGCGCACGGCTTTCCCCGCAGGTCAACGAACAGCGCGAGGATGAACTTCGTCCCGGACTG
>JAVRPX010000734.1:0-5009 GCA_032161985.1 Mycobacterium sp. | reverse complement strand
CCATCCGGCGTTCGCTCACGTGTTCCGGGGACTGGCCGGATTTCTCAGCGCGTCTTCGCGCCCACTCCTGGATCCGTGGACCAACAACCACTAGGCCCAACGCCAGGACCAGCAGCACCGGCACTACCTTTTCGAAGACCTCCTCAGGCAGGTGCAGCAGCAGCCACGACCCCAGACCTGCGCCAATCAATGACGCGGGAATCTGCCAGCGCAGACGGTGCCATTGCCCGCGCAGCTCACGCCGATATCCCCACGTCCCCGATACACCGCCGGCAACCAGGCCGACCGCATTCGACATCGTCGCCGTCACCGGCGGGTACCCCAGCGCCACCAAAGTCGGGAATGTGATCAGCGTGCCCGAGCCGACGACTGCGTTGATCGCCCCCGCCCCGACGCCCGCCAGGGCGATCAAGATCATGTGGGAGACGGACATTTGGCAACCCTAATGCGCGGCCTCGCAAGGTCGATCGGGCGTCCGTAGACCTCGAGGCGATCAGGCGCCTGATTCGCCTACTGGCTGGTCGATCGGCAGCGAAACCGTGATTGTCGTGCCGTGGCCTTTGGTGCTGATCACCTCGATCAACCCCCCGAGCGCCTCGATCCTGTCACGCAACCCGGTCAAGCCCGATCCGCGCCGCGGGTCTGCTCCGCCGATGCCGTCATCGCGGGTGGACACGCACAGAGTGCTGTCTTGCTCGTCGACGACCACCTCCGCCCGCGAGGCCGAGGCGTGCCTCGCTGTGTTCGTGAGCGCCTCGGAAACGACGTAGTAGGCCGCTACCTCAATGGTGGGCGGATACCGCGCCTCGGAGTTGAGGTGCACCTCGACCGGGATAGCGGACCTCCCGGCAAGCGTCCGCAGCGCGGGACCGATGCCGCCGTGTGATAGGACCGCTGGATGGAGCCCATTTGATAACTCACGCAAGTCCTCCACCGACGCGACGAGTTCCTCGACTATGCGGTCGAGGTCTTCGCGAACTGACGGTAATTCCACTGGCACGGCGTCGCGGGTGGTGCGCAGCTGTAACGCGAGCGAGACGAGCCGTTGTTGGGCTCCGTCGTGCAAGTTCCGCTCGAACCTGTGCCGCGCCTCATCTGCGGCGGCGACGACTCGTGCGCGGGATGCCGCCAGCTCCTCACGGCTTTCAGCATTCGCAACGGCGGTCGCGACCAAGTCGGTGAAGTTGGCGATCTGTGATTCCGTGTCCGCCGGGAACGGCTCATTGCTCTTCGTCGAGGCCGCGATCACCCCCCACAGGCGCCCGGCGACAGTGATCGGACAGCCGATCGACGAGCGGATCCCGACCCCGAGCGCCTCCTTGGCGATCGCGCCCGTTGCGCCGGCGAAACTCGCCACCCGCACGGGACCCCCGGTCTCCCGGACTTCGCGGGCGATGCTCGGTCCGACGAGCGAGAACCGCGTACCGACGGCAAGTTCGACGGGCACCCTGCTCCACGCGGCAATGCCCGTCACCGTCCCGTCCTCCTCGTAGCGCTCCATGCGCGCGAGATCGGCACCGCACAGAAGACCGACTTCCCGCGTGACGGCCTCGAAGACTGCCGACGCTCGAGCCGACTGTGCGACCAGCGTCGCAATTCGCCGTAGTGCCAACTGCTCCTCCGAGAGGCGCGCCGACTCCAGCGCCGCCCGCCGCAAACGCGCCGCCAGCTGGCCGACGACGACCGCAGCTGCCAGGAAAGCGACCGAGCCGATGGCCTCTGACGGGTCATCAATATGGAACGTGAACGGCGGAGGGACGAACAGGTAGTTAAACAGGACGCCGCTCAGGACGGCAGCGAAGATTGCCATCCCGGTGCCCCACACGACGGCGACAGCCATCACCACGAGCAGGTAGAGCACCAGCAGATATGGTGCGGGAACGTGCGGGGTGAGCAGCGCAATGACGCCGCTCACCGCGGCCACCGCCAACGCGGCCACTAGCGGCCCCGCCCACTTGCTGAGAACGGTCGACCTCACCCGGTGTTGTGCCGTCTCATCACTACCCCCGGGCCGAATCTCAAGGCTGCCGTCAGCCTTTCCACGAAACCATCTCATCATCACCGGCCACGCCGCCGCCACGGGGCGAAAACGCCCACAACTAACGAGGTGGTAACCGTGCGCTGGGCCCAAGGTCGCTCAGCGAGACTTCGCTCCGCGCTTTTCTCGCACCCTGACGTTGATCCGGATCGGGCTGCCCTCGAACCCGAACGTCTCGCGCAGCCGCCGTTCCAGGAACCGCCGGTAGCCCGCTTCCAAGAACCCGCTGGTGAACAGCACGAATGTCGGCGGCCGCGCGGTCGCCTGGGTGGCGAACAGAATCCGCGGCTGCTTTCCGCCACGCACCGGTGGCGGATGGGCGGCCACCACTTCCTTCAAGAATGTGTTCAGCCGGCCGGTCGATATCCGGCTGTCCCAAGACGCGAGCGACGTCTCCAACGCAGGTACCAGCTTCTGCACCGCGCGGCCTGACTTCGCCGAGATATTGACCCGCGGCGCCCACTGCAGCTGAGCCAGCTCGCGGTCGATCTCGCGCTCCAGCAGATAGCGCCGGTCCTCGTCGACCAGGTCCCACTTGTTGAACGCCAGCACCAACGCCCGGCCCGCCTCGATCACCATCGACAGCACCCGCTGGTCCTGCTCGGTCAGCGGCTGCGACGCGTCGATCAGCACGATCGCGACCTCGGCCGCGTCGATCGCGCCATGCGTGCGCACCGCCGCATAGAACTCGTGCCCGCTGGCCTGTCCGACCTTGCGCCGCAATCCCGCTGTGTCGACGAAACGCCAAATCTTGCCGTCCATCTCGATCAGCGAGTCGACCGGGTCGACGGTCGTGCCTGCGACGTCGTGCACCACAGACCGCTCATCGCCGGCGAGCCGGTTCAACAGCGAGCTCTTGCCGACATTCGGCTTGCCCACCAACGCAACTCGCCGCGGTCCACCACCGCCCGACGCCATCTCAGATACCGCAGGCAGCGCATCGATCACGTTGTCCAGCAGATCGGCCACCCCTCGGCCGTGGATCGCACTAACCGAGTGAGGCTCCCCCAGTCCCAACGACCACAGCGCTGCCGCATCGGCCTCGCCGCGTTCGGTATCAACCTTGTTGGCCGCCAAGAACACTGGCTTGCCCGACCGCTGCAACAACCGCGCCGCGGCCTCGTCGGCCGTCGTCGCCCCGACTGTCGCATCGACGACGAAGATGATCGCGTCCGCGGTACGCATCGCCACCGACGCCTGCTCGGCCACCAACTGCTGCAGGCCCTTGGCGTCCGGTTCCCATCCGCCGGTGTCCTGTACGACAAACCGCCGCCCCGACCACAACGCGTCATACGACACCCTGTCGCGGGTCACGCCGGGAACGTCTTGCACCACCGCCTCACGGCGTCCCAGAATCCGATTCACCAATGTCGACTTGCCGACGTTGGGGCGTCCCACCACAGCCACCACCGGTGGCGGCGCCGCTGCTTCCTCGATCGCCTCGGCGACCTCTTCCGCGCCGAGCTCCCAGTCGCCTTCGTCGGCCCAGGTGCCGTCAGTCATTGCCGCGCCCCGGCGCGCTCTTCGACGAGCCTCAACAGGTGCGTAATTACCTGGGCCTCGGTCATTTCGCTGGTGTCGACGACCAGCGCATCCTCGGCCGCCCGCAATGGCGATACCGCCCGCGTCGAATCCAGATGATCCCGCCGCTTGACGTCGGCCAGCACGGCCGCGTAGTCGTCGCCCAACCCGGACGCGATGTTCTGGTCGTTTCGCCGCCGTGCCCGCTCTTCAGCCGACGCCGTCAGGAAGATCTTCACGTCGGCATCAGGCAGCACGACCGTGCCGATGTCCCGGCCCTCGACGACCACGCTTCCCGGACCCACGGCGAGCCCACGCTGCAGCCCGACCAAACGGGCCCGGACGGCAGGCACCGCCGATACCGCCGACACGGCCTTGGTGACCGCAACGCCGCGGATTTCCCGTGAAACATCTTCTGCGTCAAGGTAAGCCCGATCCTCGTCGGGGTTGTATCCGACAGACACCGGGACATCCGCCGCCGCTAATTCGATGGCAGGCGTGTCCGAAAGATCCACGCCGGCCCGCAGCACCGCCAGTGTCACAATGCGGTACATCGCACCGGTATCCAGATAGCGTGCGGCCAATGATCGGGCCAAACCGCGGGACACCGAGGACTTTCCCGTGCCAGCAGGTCCGTCGACTGCGACCACTAGCGAGTCCGTCACATGCCCACCGCCTTGTACAACTCGCCAATCTCCTTGCGGCTCAACACCCGGATGCTGCCGGGCCGTTGATCGCCGAGCGACACCGTGCCGATGTCGGTGCGCACCAACTCCTGCACCGGATATCCGACCGCCGCCAACAGCCGCCGCACGATCCGCTTGCGTCCCTCGTGCAGTGTCACCCGCACTAGCGTCTTGCCCGGTACCTTGTCCACCAACGCGAAATCGTCGACATGTGCCGGTCCGTCGTCTAGTTCGACCCCGTCGCGCAACTTGCGGCCCAGCCCGCGCGGCACCGCGCCGGCCACCGTCGCGAGATACGTCTTGGGCACCTCGAACGACGGGTGCATCAACCGGTGCGCCAACTCGCCGTCGTTGGTCAGCAGCATCAGTCCCTCGGTGTCGGCGTCGAGCCGGCCGACGTGAAACAGCTTCTTGTTTCCCCGCACCCGATGCTCGACGAGATCACCGACGCACGGCCTGCCGCGGTCGTCGGACATCGTCGAATGCATCCCCTTCGGCTTGTTGATCGCCAGATGCACCAGGGTGTCGTCGACCGTCACCCGCACACCGTCGACGCGGATCACAGACGCGTCCGGGTCGACGCGCGTGCCAAGCTCTGTGACCACCCGGTCGTCGACCTCGACCCGGCCGTCGATGATCATCTTCTCGGCGACGCGGCGCGATGCAATTCCGGCCAGCGACAACACTTTCTGCAGACGCACGCCCTCGGAGTCAACCATCTCACTCCTGGTCGACGTCGAACGACATCGGCGCCTCGGCGGCAG
>JAVRPX010000733.1:0-3194 GCA_032161985.1 Mycobacterium sp. | reverse complement strand
GCCAGCCCTGCGTCGAACGCCGTCACCGGCAACACCATCCGGGTGTGCGGCCAGGCCATGCTCGGCGCCTAGGGTTGGCACCGTGACTCAGCCCAGTGGTTTACGGAACTTGCTGCGCGCGGCGGCGGGCGCGCTGCCGTTCGTGCCGCGTGGCGATACGTTGCCCGATCGCACGCTCACCGTCGACGAGCTGAGCATCGACCCCGCGAACGTGGCGGCGTACGCGAACGTCACGGGATTGCGGTTCGGCGATGCGGTGCCGCTGACCTATCCGTTCGCTTTGACGTTCCCGACGGTGATGTCGCTCGTGACAGGCTTCGACTTTCCCTTCGCCGCAATGGGTTCGGTGCATATCGAGAATCACATCACCCAGCACCGGCCGATCCTGGTGACCGACACGGTATCGGTGCGAGTGCATGCCGAGAACCTGCGCGAACATCGGCGCGGGCTGCTCGTCGACATCGTCACCGACGTCAATGTCGGAAATGAAACGGCTTGGCATCAGGTGACGACGTTCCTGCACCAGCAGAAGACCAGCCTGTCCGACGAGCCAAAGTCACCGCCCCAGAAGCAGCCCAAGCTGGGGCCGCCGAACGCGGTGCTGCGCATCACGCCGGGCCAGATCCGCCATTACGCGTCGGTCGGCGGGGATCACAACCCGATCCACACCAACCCGATCGCCGCGAAATTGTTCGGCTTCCCGACCGTCATCGCGCACGGAATGTTCTCCGCCGCAGTAGTTTTGGCGAACATCGAGGGTCAGCTGCCCGACGCTGTGAAGTATTCGGTGCGGTTTGCCAAGCCGGTGGTGCTGCCTGCCAGTGCCGGTCTCTATGTCGACCGCATCTCCGACGGGTGGCAGCTCACGTTGCGCAACCTGTCGAAGGGCGACCCACACCTGACCGGCACGGTGACATCGCTTTAAGCCCAAGGCCGCCAAGGTCTTTCCTGCGGCGGCTATCGCCCCTGACGAGTGGTAAGTTGGCCCGTGAGTAGAACATGTGTTCTAATAAGCGCTCAGGCCAGCCCGCTCACTGCGGGCGATGTTCAGAAGGAGATCGCCGCAACGATGACTGTAGACACTCTGGCAGGAGAAGCGCTGTCCACCGACTCCGACACTCCCGACGTCTTGCTTCCTTCTGTCGAGAGCATCTCGCCTGTCGAGGAGAAGCCGAAGAAGGTTCAGGCCAAGAAGGCGGCCGGCAAGAAGACCAAGACTCTCGAGCTGACCCTCACTGTCACCAGTACCGCCGACGGCGAGTGGCGCGCCGAGCTCAAGCAGGGCACCACCTACCTGGCCCGCAACCTCATGGTCGCGGCTGCCGCCGTCTCCCGAGCGGCCAAGGAACTGCACGAGGACCTCTCCACCCCGATCGACGGGGTCATCGAAGAGGCTCGCTCGCAGCAGGCCGCCAAGGTCGCCGCCCTCGAAGCCGAACTGGAAGCCGCCCGCAAGGCCCTCGCCGATCTGGACTGAGATCCGTCAACTGACCGGCTCGCCCGGGTCTTGGCTGGCTGCGAGTGCGTCGGCGGCTGCGAGGTCGAAGTCGCCGTGGTCGCTGCCCAGTCCTTGCGCAACGAGTGCGGCGACCGCGTTGCCCAGAACGGCGGCGTCGCGTGGCGTTCGGCCGAGCCGGGTGGCATGGACGAAGCCCGCGGAGAACGCATCGCCGCAGCCGGTGGTGTCGACAACCTCCACGGAGAACGCCGGAACCTGCTGTGTCCCTTCGTTGCTGACGATCAGCGCCCCTTCGGCGCCGCAGGTGACGGCGAGCAGTCCCGCACCCGCATCGAGGAGCCTGGCGCACCCATCAGCTAGGTCGGTCGCCCCGGTGAAGCCGAGCACTTGCTCCTCGTTGGGCAACAGGTAGTCGGTGTGGGCCATCGCAGGCGCGATGAGGTCGAAGGTCCCCATGCCGCCGGGTGCGATCAGGTCGACCGACGTGGTGGTTCCATTCTCCTTCGCGTGCCTGAGAATTCGCGTTGTGAAGTCGGGGCCGAGCATCTCCGTACCGCCGAGGTGGATGTGGTCTGCGGCCGCGACCGCGTCCCAATCGACGTCGTCGAGCGTGTAGGCGAGGTTGGCCCCGAGCAGGTGCAGGCTGGGCCGATCGCCGTTCGGCCTGATCGGCAACACCGACATCGAGGTGGGCGTGTCCGGTTTCCGCACCACCAGGCTGGTGTCGATGGCTGCGCTGTGCAGCAGTGAAAGCAGCGTGTCACCGGCGGGGTCGGCGCCGATCGCCCCTGCCGTGCGCACCGCGGCGCCGAGTTTGGCGAAGGTGAGCGCTGTCCCTGCGGCGGTTCCCGCTGCCGTCATTCGCATCTGCTCGACCAGCAGGGTGCCCTGTTCCGGTGGAATCTCCGACACTGGCCGCACCAGCACGTCGAGGATGTGGGCGCCCATGGTGATGACGGTCATCGGGCGTCGAGCCTGGTCGAATAGACGAGATTGGGGTCGACGTTCTGCGCCTCGTACAGACGTTTGTAGAGGCCGCCTTCGGCCATCAGCGCGTGGTGGTCGCGCGCGTATCCGCGGATCACGCCGGTCAGCCTCGCCCGCTGGTCGGCGTCGAGGTTTTCGGTCGGCTCGTCGAGCAGCAAGACCTCGGGCCCGCGCAGCAGGCAGCGTGCCATGGCGATCAGTCGCTTCTGCCCGCCGGAGGGGACTTGGACGTCCACCACCGTGTCGTAGCCGTCGTGCAGCTTCTTCGGGTCCGTGATGACGGAGTGGACGTGGGCCTGCTCGCAGGCCTTCTCGATGTCACCGTCGCTGGCATGGGCCCAAAGGCAGCCGCCGAAATGTACGGCAATGCCGACGCAATCAGACCGAGGAGAATCGAGACCACGACGAAGCCGCGCACCGCCCGCAGCATGCCCAGACTGCGCCACACCAGAGCGCGAGACATCGCCGGGTGCGCAGCGGTCGTTTCAGTCAATTGAGTCCACCTCTCCCAGGTCAGGATGCTAGGTGGACGCCACCGCCTGCGCGTCCTTATCCGACGGTGTGCCCTTCAGGCCCCGCCAGAACAGGTTGATCATCAACTCCGCGGCCTCGTCGACGCCTGCATCGCCGGTGCTGACCCGGGTGGCGACCGCCTCGCCCGCACCCACCAAGGCGACGGCCATCATGTCGAAGTCGGTGTCCGGCTCGGGATGGCGGGTGCCCGACCGCAGCAGCCTGCCGACCAGGT
>JAVRPX010000732.1:0-2519 GCA_032161985.1 Mycobacterium sp. | reverse complement strand
AGGCCCTCGGAGACGACGCTTTCGGTGGGCGCACCCGCGCCTCCGGCGATGAGGTCGATGACGTTGTCGGTGGCCTCGGCCTCGACCATCATGATCGCGACGTCATCTTTCCCGTCGGCCTCTACCTTGCGACCCGCGACGACCATGTCGAACACGGCGCCCTCGAGCTGCTCCACGGTCGGGAACGCGACCCAGGTGCCGTCGATCAGCGCGACTCGCACCGCGCCGATGGGTCCCGAAAACGGCAGGCCCGCCAGCTGGGTGGACGCCGATGCCGCGTTGATAGCCACCACGTCGTACAGATCGTTGGGATCGAGGCTCATCACGGTGACGACGACCTGGATCTCGTTGCGCAGGCCGCTGACGAACGACGGGCGCAGTGGCCGGTCGGTCAGCCGACAGGTCAGGATCGCGTCGGTCGACGGGCGGCCCTCACGGCGGAAGAACGAGCCGGGAATCCGGCCCGCGGCGTACATCCGCTCTTCGACGTCAATCGTCAGCGGGAAGAAGTCGAAATGGTCCTTGGGGTTCTTGCTGGCGGTGGTCGCCGACAGCAGCATGGTCTCGTCGTCGAGGTAGGCGACGACGGACCCGGCGGCTTGCTTGGCGAGCCGACCGGTCTCGAAGCGGATGGTGCGGGTGCCGAAGCTCCCGTTGTCGATTGCGGCGGTCGACTCGTACACGCCGTCTTCAATTTCAACTACAGACATGGACGTCCGTATGGCCTCTCTGATTCTGTGTTCAGCTGTTTCGCGTCGTCACAGCGTCTGAACCACCGGCCTTGATGCGGCTACGGCCATCGATCGAAGCTGTCGGACTCTGTCCCCTATTTCGGGAAGACCCGGCAGCCACTACCGAAGACCGCGCGATCAAGCGGGTTCCGATATGACACGCGGGGGCGGTGCTCGCGGATCTGCGGGAACCGCACCCATTGTTCGCAGCCCGAACGGGCCGCAGAACGTTCCTATCCTACTTGCAGCAGGTACGGGACCGAAATCCCGCTGCGAAGTCAGCGACGCAGGCCAAGCCGGTCAATCAGGGAGCGGTAACGCTCCACGTCGACCTGAGCCACGTACTTGAGCAGCCGACGCCGCCGGCCGACCAGGAGCAGCAGCCCGCGCCGGGAGTGGTGGTCGTGCTTGTGCAGCTTCAGGTGCTCGGTCAGGTCGGCAATCCGCTTGGTCAGCAGCGCGACCTGGGCTTCCGGGGAGCCAGTGTCGGTGTCATGCAGGCCGTACTCGCCCAAAATGGTTTTCTTCTGTTCGGCGGTGAGCGCCACGAAATAACTCCATATCCATCGGTCCGCGAACATTGAGGGCTGGGCCCCCTAATAGCGCAGCCACCGCGAACTGCAGCACACGCTGTGTCGGCGAGCAGTCTAGCAGCGGGGTCGCTGAGCTGCGAAATCGTCAAACTCGTCGAACCGCAGGCCTAATGCGCGGACAGAATCGTGCGGGCGTGCTCGGTATCATCGCCCATCGTCGCCACCAGGTCCTCGACGTGGGCGAATTTCTCCTGGCCACGGATGCGGGCGACGAAGTCCACCGCAACGTGCTGCCCGTACAGGTCGGCGGTGGTGTCGAGGACGAACGCCTCCACTGTGCGGGTGCGCCCGGAGAACGTCGGATTGGTGCCCACCGAGACCGCGGCCTGATACCGCTCGCCGGGGACGACGGTGCCGGTGATCGGGCCGTGTCCCAGGACGGTGAACCACGCCGCGTACACACCATCGGCGGGGATCGCCGAGTACATCGGCGGCGCCACGTTGGCGGTCGGGAAGCCAAGCACCTTGCCGCGCCCGTCGCCGCGCACCACCACTCCTTCTACGCGGTGCGGACGACCCAGCGCCTCGGCGGCCGCGACCACGTCGCCTGCGTCCACGCAGGACCGGATGTAGGTCGACGAGAACGTGATGTCCTCGTTCTGGTGGTGCTCACTGACAAGCGACATGCCTTGCACCGCAAAGCCGAACCGTTCGCCGGCCTTGCGCAACGTGTCGACATTGCCTGCGGCCTTCTTGCCGAAGGTGAAGTTCTCCCCCACCACCACTTCGACGGCATGCAAGTTTTCGACGAGCAGCTCGTGGATGTAGCGATCAGGGGTGAGCTTCATGAAGTCGGTGGTGAACGGCATCACCAGGAACACGTCGATGCCCAATTCCTCGACGAGCTCGGCGCGGCGGGTCAACGTGGTCAGCTGTGCCGGATGGCTGCCGGGGAACACGACCTCCATCGGGTGCGGATCGAATGTCATCAGCACCGTAGGGACGCCGCGAGTCCTGCCGGCCTTGACGGCGTGGCCGATCAGCTCCTGGTGCCCCCGATGTACACCGTCGAACACGCCGATCGTTACGACGCATCGGCCCCAGTCCGTCGGGATGTCTTCTTGCCCCCGCCAGCGCTGCACAGCCGCAAGCCTACGGCGCGCCCACACCACGGGCGGCGCCAGATGCCCAGATCAGGTGATGATTGCCTAAACTTCGTAATCGTGAGTCCGAACGGTAACCCGCGCGACTTGAC
>JAVRPX010000731.1:0-6145 GCA_032161985.1 Mycobacterium sp. | reverse complement strand
CAGGAGGGTTGATGGTCACCAAGAGCCAAGATCACAGCCTGGCCGTCTACCCGCGCGCCGAGTTCGAAAAGGTGGCTCGACGAGCGTCGCAGGCGTCGCGGAGCAATCCGGAGGCCCGCGCGTTCCTTCGTAACCTGGCCGCCGCTACCGACGAGCAGCATCCCGACACGCAAGGCCGGATCACGTTGTCGGCCGACCACCGCCGCTACGCCAATCTCTCCAAGGAGTGCGTGGTGATCGGATCGGTCGACTATCTGGAGATCTGGGACTCGGCGGCATGGCAGTCGTACCAGCAGACCCATGAAGAGAACTTCTCCGCGGCCACCGATGAAGCCCTGCACGACATCATTTGATTCGGCGGCCGACCGGCACGTTGCCCGTGCATCGTGGCCTCTGCCCGAACCGGCCCTGGCGTACTTCCCCGACGCCAGGTCCGGGTTCTCGGACAGGGACCTCGGTGCAGGGGCCCTCATCGGAGGCGCCGCAATGCCCGATGCTCACGGACACATCCCGGTACTGCTCGACCGCTGTGTCGAACTGCTCACTCCCGCGCTGACCCGGCAGAACGCCGACGGCGCGGGTGCCGTCCTCATCGACGCCACCCTGGGCGCAGGTGGGCACGCGGAGCGCTTCCTCGCCGAGCTGCCGGGGCTGCGGCTGATCGGGCTGGACCGTGATCCTGACGCCCTGCGGATCGCAGGGGAGCGGCTGGCACGGTTCGGTGACCGGGTCATGCTGGTGCAGACTCGCTACGACGGGATCGAGGGTGTGCTCGCCGAAAGCGGTTACTGGACAAGCCAAGTGCACGGCATTCTGTTCGACCTCGGTGTGTCGTCGATGCAGTTGGACCGCACCGAGCGCGGCTTCTCCTATTCCACCGACGCGCCGCTGGACATGCGGATGGATCCTGATGCGGCGCTCACTGCCGCCGAGGTCCTCAACACCTACGACGAGAACGCGCTGTCCCGAGTCCTGCGGGAGTTCGGCGAGGAGCGTTTCGCGAGCCGGATCGCCAAGCAGATCGTTCGCCGCCGCGCGAACCGACCGTTCTCCACCACCGCCGAGCTGGTGGAGCTGCTGTATCAGGCGATCCCCGCGCCCGCCAGGCGCACCGGCGGGCACCCGGCAAAGCGCACGTTCCAAGCGCTGCGCATCGCCGTCAACGGCGAGCTGGACTCGCTGCGTGACGCGATTCCGGCGGCCCTTGGCGCATTGGCTCCCGGCGGCCGAATCGTCGTGATGGCTTATCAATCCCTGGAAGACCGCATCGTCAAGAACCAGTTCGCCGCCGCCACCGCATCACGCACCCCGCCCGATCTGCCTGTCGAATTACCCGGTCACGAGCCGGAATTCGTCGCGCTGACCCGTGGAGCCGAGCGTGCAGGCCCCGAGGAGATCGAACTCAATCCGCGTAGCGCGTCCGTGCGGCTACGGGCACTGGAAAAGGTTGGGGGATAACCATGAAGGCCAAGCGTCCAGCACCGGTTCGCGGTGGCAACGAACCACGCCGCGCAAGCCGCAACACCACCCGCCGCCCGGCCGACGGGCCGCCGCGCAAGCGCAAGCCGGCACGCGAACAGCGCCCGCAGCACTCGGCGCCTGCGACCAATCCGATCCCACGGCCCACTGACGGGCCGGCCCGGCCGCGCAACGCCAGCCAGGCCAAGGCGCGGGCCAAGGCGCGAAAGGCAAAGGCGCCCAAGGTTGTCCGGCCGCCGCTGCGTGAACGGATCATCGTCAAGCTGGCTTCGATCGAGCTGAACCCGCGTGCCCTGGTCGCGAGGGTGCCGTTCGTGGTGCTGGTGATCGGGTCGCTCGGCGTCGGCCTCGGTGTCACGTTGTGGCTGTCGACCGACGCCGCCGAGCGCTCCTACCAGTTGGGACATGCACGAGAGACCAATCAGGCGCTCTTGCAGCAGAAGGAAGCGCTTGAGCGTCAGGTGCTCGAGGCTCAGGCAGCGCCCGCGCTGGCCGAGACAGCCCGCAACCTTGGCATGATCCCGTCGAGGGACACCGCGCACCTGGTGCAGGACGCGTCGGGCAACTGGGTCGTGGTCGGCACACCCAAACCCGCTCAGGGCGTCGCCCCGCCACCACTGAACACGCCGCTGCCCGAGGAGGGACCGCCTGCTCCGCCGCCCCGGCCGGCACCCCGCGTCGTGGAGCCGCGCGAGGTCACCGTCCGGGTGCTGCCCCGGGCTCCGTTGGCGCCCGCTCCGCTGCCGGGTGTCGAACGTTCGGTACCGCTGACGCCCGCAGCACCACTGGCCGTAGCTCCCGGTGTCGAGGTTCCGCACGCCGTCGCGGGCCAGACCCCCGCGCTGGGCCCGGCGGACGTACCGGCGCCGCCTGCAGATCTCCCAGCGGCACCGCCCGCGGCCGCGCCACTTCCCGGCGCACCCGCATGAGCCGCGGCGACAATCGAGGCCGTGGCCACGGAAAGCCGAAGGCGCGCAAGGGACAACCCACCCAAGAGCGCTCGGCGCGGGCGAGGCGGACCCGCGAGCCCATGGCCGAAAATGGTTTGCGCAGCGCGTCCTTCGTATTTCGGCATCGGGCTGGCAACGCGGTCATTTTCCTAGTCCTGCTGCTCGCCGCCGGTCAGCTTTTCAGCCTGCAGGTGCCCCGCGCCGAGGGCCTGCGTGCCGAGGCGGCGGGTCAGCTCAAGGTCACCGATGTGGAGAAGGCCGTGCGCGGCGCCATCGTCGACCGCAACAACGACAAGCTCGCGTTCACCATCGAGGCAAGGGCGCTGACCTTCCAGCCGGTCAAGATCCGCAAGCAACTGGCCGATGCCAAGGCGAAAACCCCTGGGGCGCCAGACCCCGAGCGGCGACTGCGCGACATTGCCGCCGAAGTCGCGTTGCGTCTCAACAACAAACCCGACGCAACCACCGTGCTGAAGAAACTCACCAGCAACGACTCATTCGTCTATCTCGCGCGCGCGGTCGACCCGGCCATCGCCAACGCGATCACCACCAAATTCCCCGAAGTCGGTTCTGAGCGCCAGGATCTGCGCCAGTATCCCGGTGGATCGCTTGCTGCCAACGTTGTCGGCGGAATCGACTGGGACGGCCACGGCCTTCTCGGACTCGAGGATTCGCTCGACGCCTCGCTGGCAGGCACCGACGGTTCGGTCACCTACGACCGCGGCTCCGACGGCGTGGTGATCCCCGGCAGCTACCGCAACCGGCACGACGCTGTCGACGGTTCGACGGTGATGCTGACGCTGGACGACGACATCCAGTTCTACGTCCAGCAGCAAGTCCAGCAGGCCGCGAACGCCTCCGGCGCCAAGAACGTTTCGGCCGTCGTGCTTGACGCGAAAACCGGTGAGGTGCTGGCGATGTCGAACGACAACACGTTCGACCCGTCGCAAGACATCGGTCGTCAGGAGGATCGGGAACTCGGCAACATGTCGGTGTCGTCGCCGTACGAGCCGGGCTCGGTGAACAAGATCGTCACCGCCGCCTCGGTGATCGAATACGGCCTTTCGAACCCCGACGAGGTGCTGCAAGTCCCCGGCGAGATCGACATGGGCGGCGTCAATGTGCATGACGCGTGGGAGCACGGCGTGATGCCGTACACGACCACCGGGATCTTCGGTAAGTCGTCGAACGTCGGCACGCTGATGCTGGCACAGCGGATCGGCCCGGAACGCTACGCCGAGATGCTTGCCAAGTTCGGCCTCGGTCAGCGCACGGGCGTCGGGCTGCCGGGCGAGAGCGCAGGCCTGGTGCCGCCGATCGACCAGTGGTCGGGCAGCACCTTCGCCAACCTGCCGATCGGCCAAGGCATTTCGATGACACTGCTGCAGATGACGAGCATGTATCAGACGATCGCCAACGACGGTGTGCGCATTCCGCCGCGGATCATCAAGACCACCATCGGCGCCGACGGCACCCACACCGACGAGCCGCGGCCCGACGGCATGCGGGTGGTGTCGCCGGAAACCGCGAAGACCGTTCGGGAGATGCTGCGCGCCACCGTACAACGCGATCCGAGAGGCGATCAGCAGGGCACCGGGCCCGCGGCGGCCGTCGAGGGCTATCAGATCTCGGGCAAGACCGGCACCGCACAGCAGATCAACCCCGGCTGCGGTTGCTACTACGACGACGTCTACTGGATCACGTTCGCGGGCATGGCGCCCACCGACGATCCGCGCTACGTCATCGGCGTGATGGCCGACAACCCACAACGCACGGCCGACGGCCAGCACGGCACGACGATGGCGCCGCTGTTCCACAACATCGCCGCCTGGCTGCTGCAGCGGGAGAACGTGCCGCTGTCGCCCGATCCGGGCCCGCCGCTGACACTTCAGGCCGCCTGAGCGCGGTTTCGGCCAAAGGCCAGGCCGGTACTGTGTCATCGCCTTGACGTCCTCCCAAACCTTCGTGGAAGCCCTGGGATTCCAACCCCACCTACTACTCCCTATGCGGCAGGAGAGTGGAGTTGAGGTTCACGGTTCGTAGACCGGCTGGCGCCGAGGTCTCCCCGTGCTGTCACCGCCCGTCCGGCGGCGATGTTGCGTGCTGCGTTTACGTCGGCGTTGCAGGGTCCCGCGGTGCAGGCTTGGCACTCGAAAACCGCTTGGCTCTTGCGGTTTCCAGGCGCGATGTGCCCGCACACCGAGCATCGTTGCGACGTGTACGCGGGCGGGACCTGCTCGACCCGACCGTAAGCCTTGTCCCGCAATCGTGTGGCGAGCAGTCCCCAACCGCTGCGGGCGATACCGCGGTTCAGCCCGCGCTTTTGTGCGACTCGCACGCCGGGTTGCTGGACGGTGCCACGCGCACTGCGGGTCATCGCACGCACATCGAGGGCTTCGATGCGGATCGTATCGAAGCGCCGCGCGATGTCAGTGGTGGTCTTTTCGACCCAGTCTTTGCGTCGGTCTCTCTCACGCGCTTTGAGTTTGGCGATGGCGAGTTTCGTGCGAGCGCGCCGGTTGGAGCCGCGCCTCGTGCGGCCCAGGCGCTGCTGCAGCACCTTCAACCGCCTGGCCTCACCGCGACTCAGGCTCGGGGCGTGCCACAGCTCACCCGTCGACAAAGCCATCGACGCGGCAACACCGCGGTCGATACCCACCACGCTGCCCTCACCCGGGCTCGTGATGGGATCTGGGATGTGGGCGAAAGCAATATGCCAGCGGCCGGCCCGATCGCGGGTGACTCGGTAGGACTTCACCCCTGCTGGGACCGGCCGCGTCACGCGGAAGCGCACCCAGCCGATTTTGGGGACCCATACCCGGCCGAACCGGCGGTTCAGCCGCTCGATGTGATGTGGTTTGACCGCTACCTGCCGGAATCCCTCGTGCACCCCGGCTTTGCGCCACGCCGGGCGGCGATGCGTTCCGCCGAAAAAGTTGTGCATCGCCTGGGCGAAGTCCCGCAGCGCCTGCTGTTGCACGGTTTGCGACCCGGCCGCCAGCCAATCGTGCTCGGCACGAGCGGCGGTCAACTGCGCACATTGCTCGTTGTAGCCGGGCGCGCGGCGACCGGGCTGCCAGTGCTGTTGCTGCTCGACGGCCAGGTTCCACACGTACCGGGCATGGCGACAATGCTCGGTCAACGCCGCCGCCTGCTCAGCGGTAGGTAGTAGCCGATATCTCGCCACCCTGGCAACCTAACCGCCACCACCGACAAGTCACCGAAAGGAGAGGCGGAGTTATCCCCGGCTGAGCCCGGGGGTTTCCAAGCCGCAAAGAGTCGATGAACCTGCGTCCCAGCCATCCCGTCGGCCAACAATTGGGGCGGCTGGCTGAGCAGGTGCGGGCCGTGCCCGCCGATGCCGCCACGGTGCCGAACGTACAGGTCACCGGGGTGACTCTGCGAGGCCAAAATGCCCAGCCAGGTGACCTGTTCGCTGCGCTGCCAGGGGGCTCGTCGCACGGCGGACGCTAAGCCGCCGACGCGGTGGCGCAGGGGGCCGTCGCGGTGCTCACCGACACAGCTGGCGTCGCCCACATGGGTGGCAACGTCGGGGTGCCCGTGCTCATCCACCCCGACCCGCGTTCGGTCTTGGGGGAGTTGGCGGCCACCGTATACGGGCATCCGTCGGACCAGTTGCGCGTCATCGGCGTCACAGGAACGTCCGGCAAGACCACGACCACCTATCTGGCGGAGGCAGGTCTGCGGTCGGCGAA
>JAVRPX010000730.1:0-7779 GCA_032161985.1 Mycobacterium sp. | reverse complement strand
CGATCGTGTCGGCGGTCGCGGCTCCAGTCACTCCCGGCGACGACGGCAGGCCCAGCGTGGCTACACCGGATCCGGCGTCGGCGAGCAGCGCGTCGCTGTGGCCGTGGTAACAGCCGGAGAACTTGATGATCTTGGCGCGGCCGGTGTAACCGCGGGCGAGCCGGATCGCGCTCATGGTGGCCTCGGTGCCGGAGTTGACCATCCGCAGCCGCTCGACAGGAGCGACGCGGCCGATGATCTCGCGGGCCAGCTCGGTCTCCGACGGCGTCGGGGCGCCGAAGGACAGGCCATCGGCCGCAACGCGCTGTACCGCCTCGACGACGGCCGGGTGGGCGTGGCCGAGGATCATCGGTCCCCACGAGCACACCAGGTCGATGTAGCGGTTGTCGTCGGCGTCGGTCAGCCAGTACCCCCCCGCGGAGGTGATGAACCGCGGCGTGCCTCCGACCGAGGAAAAGGCCCTCACCGGCGAATTCACCCCACCCGGGATGACGGCGCACGCGTCGGCGAAGAGCGCAGCGGAGGCCGCTACCGACAAGGGGGTGCGCTGCATGACCACTAGTGTTCCAGCACGGCAGAACGGCTCAACTACAGGGTGTAGTGGTTCAGCCCATGGGGGGTCAGCGCGAAGACAGGGTGATCGGCGTCGTTAGGCAGCTGGCGCCAGTAGCCCTCGACGACCTTGCCCGCGAGCGGACGGTAGACAGCCAGGATCGGCCCCCGCTGCTCGACCGGGATCTCGCTGGCGACATAGTTCGTCGAGCCGAGGCTGATGTTCGGGTCGGCGCGCACGTTTTTCACCCACTCCGTCTCGCCGCGGGTTGACACCAGGTACTTGACACCGTCGACCTCGGGCACGACCACCGGGATTTTCTGGGGCTGCTTGCTGGCGCGTTTGGTGACGGTCAGTGTCACGCTGTTGCCGACGCCGGTCGCCATGGCGACCTTGTTGAAGATCGCGCGGGTGAACCATGGGGGCTTGAGGTAGGCCATGACCAACGAGTTTGATGGCTTTCATGCAACTACCGCAATGGCTGGCACGGTTCAACCGGCATTTCACCAACCCGATCCAGCGGATGTGGGCGGGATGGGCGCCGACGTTCGGCATTCTCGAGCACGTCGGCCGCAAGTCCGGCAAGCCCTACCGGACGCCGTTGACGGTTTTTTCCACTGACGACGGGGTGGCCATCCTGCTTACCTACGGCCCGAACCGGGACTGGCTGAAGAACGTCGAGTCGGCAGGCGGGGGGCGGATGCGGCGCTACGGCAAGACGTTCGAGTTGAGCGATCCGCGCACGATGCCCAAGGCCGAAGCGGCGCCGGCCGTGGAAGGCCTGTGGCGGCCGATCTTCGCGCGGCTGCCGTTCGAGCAGGCGGTGCTGTTGACACGTACCTAGTTCCGCGGACGCACACGGGCCCAGATGGGCCCGTCGGCGACGGTCGTGAACGGCACCGCAACCGGGAAATCCTGGCCAACGGAGACAATTTCGATGGACCGAATGATGGTCGCCATCGCGAGGGTCGTTTCCAACAGTGCGAAATGTTCACCGATACACGAGCGCGGTCCGGCGAGAAACGGGATGAATTGCCAGCGGTCGCGGCCCTTGGATGCTTCAGGGCTGAACCGGTCGGGATCGAAATCCAGCGGTCGCGGCCACAGGGCGGGATCCCGATGCAGGGCATAGATTCCCACCGCCATCAGGCTGCCCGCCTCAACTCGGTGCCCGGCGACGGCGATGTCGCGCGTCGCAAGCCGCGCGACCCCCGCGGCGGGCGGCTGCAACCTGAGCGCCTCGCGCAACACTTGGACGGTATATCCGAGCCGGGTCACATCCTCGGGTGTGAGCTCGCGGTCGCCGATCACGGCGGCCTCTGCGGCGACGCGCTCCTGCACGTCGCGATGGTGCCCCAGCGCCCATAGCGCATAAGTGAGAGCCGTCGCTGTCGTGTCGTGGCCGGCGAGCATGAAGATCAGCAGGTCGTTGCAGATGTCGTCGTCGGAGATGGACTGACCCGTCTCGGGGTCGGTGGCCGCGATCAACGCCTGGACGAGCGGTGCATCACGGGTCGGATCAGCGCGGCACGCCTGCAGAATCTCGTTGGTCACCTTGCGCATCGACGTAACCGCGGAGCGCGCGCGGCGGCGTGCCGGTGTCGGCAGCCATCGCGGTGCGCGCACCGGCCGAAGGGCGCGATCGGCGGTGTAGGAGGACGCGACGTGCATGTGGTCAGCGATCAGATCTGCGCGCTCGTTGAGATCGATACCCAGAACCGAGCGGCCGAGCGACTGCATAGTCAACCGGCGGCATTCGACGTCGAGGTCGACATCGCCGCCGTCGCGCCAGCGATCGACGAATGTCTGTGCGGCCCGAGATATGTAGCCGCCGTAATTGCGAACATTCTGCTTGGTGAAGACCGGCTGCAAGGCGCGCTTGCGCGGTCGCCACGATTCGTCGGGCAGGACGAACAGGCTGTCCCCCGCCATATGCCGCACTTCTTCGTGAATGATGCATCGTTCCGAGAAGGCGTCGTTGCGCCCCAACACGTCGCGGATCCCATCGGGTGAAGTGACCGCGACAATCGGCGGGAACATCCACTTCGGCACGAACTTGATGCGCGTTATCGGGCCACCGGCGTCGCGTATCAGTTCCTGCCCGGTGTCAAGAGTTCGCACCAACTTCAGCAACTGCCGAAGCGGCAGCGGGTTTCTCGGCGCGAGCGGCAGCACGCTGACGTCAACTGTCTCGGTGGTCGTCGGATTCTCGTCGCGGCCCTGCTGAGGGTTTCGCCTTCGCCCTTCATCATGACGCTGCCGGGCATCACCCGCAGCCGATATGGACTGAGCCGCACCGCGGCGAACTGATCTGATGTCGGACCGTCGGCCCACATCGGAATGATGGACGGCTCATAGCCCACCGGCTCGGGACCATTCGCGAACCTGTTCCAGACCGCGGCGCGCGTCTCGTCGTCGTGGTACCACTCGACCAGAGACTCCGCGGAGCAGGTGTCGTGGGTAGTGGTCCAGTAGCTGACCGCCATTTCCGGGTGAACAGCGAGGTGCGCCTTCTTGACCGGACTGGGCACCGTGGCGATCCAGCCGAAAATGTCGGTGCCGTCCCACTCCCAGATCGGATGCAGGATGCGGGTGCGGGGCCGACTGTTTTCGTCGACCGTGGCGACGGAGGCCCAGACGATCGAGTGGGCCATCTCGATGAACGCAGGCGCTATCTGCTCAAGCGGTGTCACGCCTTTCAACCCTAGGCACAAAGAGCGGCCCCCGGGGCTCAAGCGTTACTCGTCCAGTTTCTTGCGGAACTCCTCGGACTTGCGGTATTCGACGTTGCCCTCCTCTGCGGTCGTTTCAATGTTGCCCTTGTCCTTGTCGTCGACCCAGTCGGTGACGGCGGTGCCGGACACCGCCCCGCCGGTGCCGGGCAGGGTGGTGGTCTGTTGGTCCTCGTTGTAGACCTTGGCCATTTCCTTGGCCTTCTCTTTGTGCTCGTCGGTGACTTCGGGCTTCTCGGTGCGTTGCTGTTCTTCGGTACCCATGGGCTAGGGCTGCCCGATCGGCGGGTTTACGAAACGCAGCGCAGCTAACGAGCCGGCACCGCCCGCAGCGCGACAGGGAGGCTGGGAAGGAAGTGCTGGGTCGCGAACCCGCGGATGTCGTCGGCGGTTTCGAGCGGTTGCGCGCTGGGCAGCAGAAGCACCATCGCGGCGTAGCGAAGGATCGTGTCGGCCAACTCGGTGACGGCCTGCTCTGGAATCCGCTCGGCAAGACCGCTCGGGAAGATGATGCGCAGCGCCTCGGCCATCCGCTCGATCGCCGCGCGATAATGCGTGGCGGCCAGCTCGATCACCAGGCCGGGCTCGTCGGTGATCATCCGGTCCAGCACCCGGTGGCGACGGAACTTCATGATCGACAGGGTGAATGCCTCGACGTAGTAATTCGATTGCGGTCCAGCATTTTTGAGTTCGACGGCAATATCGGCGAACAGCCGGACGTTCTCTCGCTCGATGACCGCGGCGACCAGTTCGTCCTTGTTGGAGAAGCGCCGGTAGATGGTCGTGCGGCTGACCTGCGCCCGTCGGGCGACATCGTCGAGGGCCACCCGGCGGAAGCCGTGCTGTTCGAACTCGACGACGGCGGCGTCGAGGATGGCTTCTGTGGTGGGGTCAGGCCCTGGCATAGCCCTTTTGCGCATACCCGTTGTACCGCATGGCCATTGGCAGATGATCCCACAGCCAGTTCACTGGGCGCGACCGCCACAGGGCGGCGAAGCGCTGATACCGCCGCTCCTGACGCTGCGTCCACGGCAGCCCGAGTAGGTCGCGTGTGCGTGGCGGCATGCCGCCGGTGGTCAGGAATGCGGCCAGGGGGTTGAAGATGGGCGCGATCACTCGCCACAGCGCGAGTGACACACCCTTGGGGCGCGGAAAGCCTTTGGTGACATAGCCGACGCCGTACTTGGCGGTCTGGTGCGGGACCACGATCTCGTTGATCATCCGGTCCCAATACCGTTCGAACTCTTCGTAGTTGGCGGGCATGGGCCGCTCGCTCACTCCGTAGCGGCGATACCAGGTCTTGGACTCGAGGTAGATCCGTTCCTTCTCCTCACGGGTCAACCGCTTGACGAAGGTGTCGGCGAGGTAGAGCACCTGATCGACGAACGTCGCGTGTGCCCAGAAGTAGGTGTCCGGGTCGAGGGCGTGGTAGCGCTGACCGTCGGGCATCTCGCCCTTGATGTTGGTGTGAAAGTCGCGGACCTGGGTGCCCGGGTTGTCGCTGTCGGCGCCGTAGACCGTCATGTAGATCGGCGGTAGCGACCGCTTGATGCGTGCAGCGGTGTCGGCGAAGAACACGGAATGGTCCAGCACGCCCTGGCCGAGCTCGGCCAGCATGTTCTGCAGCACCGCAGGCCGCGGTCCGATCAGGAACATCCGGTTGTCGCCGAAATAGCGCCAGACCAGCGACTCCGGCCCCAATGGCAATGCGTCGACCTGCTGGGACTGCTCCGCGAGCTCCGTCATGGGAACAGTGTTACAGATTTCGAACTTTGTACCAACCCTTAGTGAGCGGGCTCACGCAATGCACGACAGGGAATGCTATTTCGCGGTGCGCCGTAGCCGCGCGATCCCGAGCACAGCGAGCACCCCGGCGGCCGTCGCGAGAATCAACGACAGCACCAGCAGCGGCGGGCTGTAGACGACCGATGTCGTCGTGGGTTCACCGTCGAGCACCGGCGCGACCACCACCGTCGAGCTGGCGGCCAACCAGCTCAGCACGCAGCTGGCTGCCGCAACGACGGCCAGCACCAGTTCGATCCTGGCCCTCATGACGCCGTTTCCGGTGGGATGCGCTCTTCCACCAAGTGGGTCAGCGCGGCACGCAGTTTGTGGTGCTTGCGGGCCCACGCCTGGGCGGCGCGATCGTTGGTCAGCTTGAGGCCGATGCCGGTGCGTCCGCGCGGTACACCGGTCAACTCCCCGAGCGCACGCGCCGACTGCCACTTCGGCTCGTCCGGCCCCGTCGGCTCTGGGTAGATCCGGACGATGGCGTCGATGCCAAGGCGTTCCGTGCCTTGACGCAGATGATCGGGCGTCAACTCCACCGACGTGTGGATGCGCGCGGCCTTGACCTGAATCGCGAGGAAACCGGTCACCAGCACGAAGAAAATGGCCGGGACCAGCAGCTGTATGCCGTAGCCCGCGGACAGCTGAATCAACGCCATGACGATCCCCGCACCCGGGCCGGCCAGCAGCCAGTACCAACTAGCCCCCGGCTCGTAGAACAGCACCTGGGGCGGCGGGCCGCTTTCGGTCACTGCGGCTCCTGCTCGGCCCACGGCGCCGCCGCGGGCCGCGTGATCAGCACCGTTCCTGCGATCAGCGGCATGACCGCCAGCAACGTCAGCACGTGTACCACGCCGAACACCGCGACCAGGGCCACCAGCACGACGATCGTCAGCGAGAGGGCGACCGCGGCCCGGCGAAAGCGGGTATCGCCGTGCCGGCTGCGGCCGGCCAGAAACGCCATCCCAGCGCCGGCGAGCGCGGTGATCACACCAGCACCGCGAAACACCGCGGGCAGCGAGACGGACGCGGCGAGCAGGCCGCCGACGATCAACAGAATCGACGCGACCACCCAGCACCAGAATGCGGCGGTAACGACACGCGGTCGCGGCTGTGGGGCTGTCATGTCCGGGCCAGCCTAACGGTTCACCGAGTGAAGAAGGCGTGGGCGTCCTTGCGATGCAACAGGAACACACCGCCGGCGATCAGCACCGACCCCACGATCGCGGTAACCGCGTAGATGACCGCCGCCGCGGGGGGCCGGTCCACGGTGAACAAGCTGGTCGCCGTGTACACCACCGACGCGATTCCGCCGCCCGTGAGCAACGTGCGCGCCCACCGGTAGCCGTGCCGCATCAGAATCAGGAACGTCACGACGACCGCCGACATCACCGCCACGAACACCGCGGAGACTGCGTACACGATCATCGGCGGATGATTCGCCTCGGTCATGACGAGGTCGACGACGTATCCGGCCACCATCAGCGGCAGCGCCGCCACCCACAGCCAGAATCCGGTGTCGACATCCACGGGCCTGCCCGGCTCGGTTGTCGTCGGCTGCGGCTCCGTCACGCCAGCCAACCACCAACGTCGGCCGCCCAGTACGTCAGCACGATGTCGGCACCGGCGCGCCGGATGCCGGTCAACGTCTCCAGCGCCACCGTCTGCAGATCGATCCAGCCGTTGGCGGCGGCACCACAGATCATCGCGTACTCGCCCGAGACCTGATATGCCGCCACCGGCACCGGCGAGAAGTCGGCAGCGGCACGCACCACGTCGAGATATGACATCGCCGGCTTGACCATGATGATGTCGGCGCCCTCGTCGATGTCCAGCTCGATCTCGTGCACCGCCTCGCGAGCGTTGGCCGCGTCCTGCTGATATGTGCGCCGGTCACCGCTCAGGCTGGAGGCGACGGCCTCGCGGAACGGGCCGTAGAACCCCGATGCGAACTTGGCCGCGTAGGCCAAGATCAGCGTGTCGGTGTGACCGGCGGCATCGAGGCCGTCGCGGATCGCCGCGACCTGGCCGTCCATCATGCCGCTCGGGCCCACCACGTGGGCGCCCGATTCTGCTTGCGCCACAGCCAATTCCACATACCGGGCATTGGTGGCGTCGTTATCGACGCCGCCCGAGGCGTCCAACACACCGCAGTGACCGTGGTCGGTGAACTCGTCGAGGCAGGTGTCTGCCATGAGCACGGTCTCGTCGCCGAGGTCCTTGGCAAGATCGCGCAGCGCGACGTTGAGGATGCCGTCCTCGGCAATACCGGCCGAACCGGTGGCGTCCTTGTCCTCATCGCGCGGCACCCCGAAAAGCATCAGCCCGCCGACGCCCGCAGCCACCGCGTCGGCGGCCGCACGGCGCAACGAGTCACGGGTGTGCTGAAAAACGCCCGGCATTGAGGAAATGGGCCGCGATTCCGAAATGCCGTCGGCGACGAACATCGGCAACACCAAATGCCTTGGCTCCAGCGAGGTTTGCGCTACGAGTCGACGCATCGCCGGTGTCGACCGCAGCCGACGCGGGCGGTGACTCGGATAGGGCATGTAAAGCCATCCCTCCGTGACGTACTGCGACTGGCTAGCGGCGACGGCTCTTCTTGCGCGGGGGCGGCAACGCACCCTCGGCACGCAGCCGGGCGGCGTGCTCGGCCAGGGCCTCGACCAGCGGGCCCACCGCGGCGACTTCCGGTTGCACATCGAC
>JAVRPX010000729.1:0-4022 GCA_032161985.1 Mycobacterium sp. | reverse complement strand
GATCCCGAATCGCCTTACCATGACCAGAATTTCGCCAAGGACAAGACGGTGATCCTGTACTGCGCGTCCGGCGGCCGCGCGGCGCTGGGCGGTCAGGCACTCAAGGAATTGGGCTACGCCGAGGTCTACAACCTTGGCGCGTTCAAAGACTGGGCCGAGGCCGGCGGGGCGACTGAGGGGCCCTGAGGCTCGAATGCGGACGGGCCCCGCGCCGTTAGCGCGGGGCCCGTCCTTCGAGTGGACCGGGAGTCTCTGCAGCCCTCAGGACTCCGGTGCGGTCCGGTAGTTCGATCTTAGTTGGGTGAAGCATAGGCAAGGCTGCCCTTATTAAGCAAGGCCTTCCTTGACGTCATCCGGGTGCCGCCGCGGACCGGCAGGCCGAATCCGACCAGCGCGTCGAGGACCGCCTGTGCCCGCCGCATGCTGGTCACTTCGCTCGAACCGGCCAGCATCGGTACCTGCGTCGCGGCGCTCACCACGGCTCCGCCGACGATGTGCCACATCGACGCGACGGATATGGCGCCGCCACAGACGTAATACAGCCGCGTGAACAGCAGGTCCAGCGCGCGATGGCTGCGGTGGGCGACCCAGGTGGTCAACGCCGCCTCGTTGGGCAGGGCGACGATGCCAGCCGGGGACACTCCGTAGTGCAGCGCCGGGTCGTCGGGCAGCGCACGCAGCTTCGGGTCAACGACGCCGACCCAATCGATCGCGCCCTCGGAGTCCACGTGCACCCAGAGGTTCTCCAGACCGGTGTCCCATGCGCGACCTTCGAGCACGAGCAGGGGCACCACCCGCCCGACGACGACGTGGGCGAGCGTGGCCGCCAGTTGCTGGGTCACCGCGGCGCGGCTGTCGGTCTCCTCGGCGGCGATGTCGAACATCACCCGCAGGCGATCGGTCGTCACCGCGTCGGCCAGTGGCCACCACCGCCGACGCGACAGGTCGCCCATTACGGCGACGCCGTACACGCGCGGACATTCGGGATAGAGCTCACGCAGCCGCCGGCTGGACTCGTGCAGCGGCAGGGGCAGCCTGATCGCCATGCCCGCGATGAGCGGATCTTCGATCACAACCGTCATGGCACCTCCGATATCGACTTAGGTTAGCCTTACTATAGTCAGGCGGACCTGCGGAGCTACCCCTGTGACTGGACTCACAGGGTCTCGGGAAGCGGCGATGACCATTGCTGCAACATTCCGCGGCGCCGCCGAAGTTGTTCGATCGCGTTGGATACGACGCACCGTAGTAACCCCGTAGTACCCTTTGTTTTACTGCCTGAGGAGATGAAACGGAACATGGCCAAGATGACGCGTCTGGGGGAACTCGAACGCGCGGTGATGGACCACCTCTGGTCCTCCCGCGAGCCCCAAACCGTGCGCCAGGTCCACGAGGCACTGTCAGCGCACCGCGATCTGGCCTACACCACGATCATGACGGTGCTGCAGCGGCTGGCGAAGAAGAACCTCGTCGTGCAGCACCGCGACGATCGAGCCCACCGGTATGCACCCATGCACGGCCGCGATGAGCTGGTCGCCGGGCTGATGGTCGACGCGCTCGACCAGGTTGAGGACTCCGGCAGCAGGGAAGCCGCGCTGGTGCACTTCGTCGAACGCGTCGGCGCTGGTGAAGCCGCGGCGCTGCGCCGCGCATTGGCCGAGTTGGAGAGCAAGCACCGCGATTCGCCGCCCACTGGTAATCCGGGCACTGGCTGAGGGAGACTTACAGCGTGTCCGCGCTGGCCTTCACCATCGTCGCGCTGGTCCTGTCGGGACCAGTCCCGGCAATGCTGGCGCGGGCGACGTGGCCAACGCGCGCACCGCGGGCCGCGATCGTGCTGTGGCAGTCCATCGCCCTGGCCGCCGTGTTGTCGGCGTTTTCGGCAGGCATCGCCATCGCCAGCTGGCTCTTCGTGCCCGGACCGGACGGCCGCCCCACCGCCACCATCACCAGCGAAATCGAGGCGCTGGGCTGGCCGCTGTGGACGGCCTACGTCATTGTCTTCGCGGTCACCCTGGTGATCGGTGCACGGCTGACCTACGCCATCGTGCAGGTCGCCATCGCCACCCGGCGCCGCAGGGCGCACCACCGGATGGTCGTCGACCTGGTCGGCAAGTCGCAGGGCAATCACCTTCGGATCCTCGATGTGGCACAACCGCTGGCCTACTGCCTGCCGGGCGTCCGCAGCCGCGTGGTGGTTAGCGAGGGTGCGCTGAATGCGTTGGGCGACAATGAACTGGCGGCGATCCTCACCCACGAGCGTGCGCACTTGCGGGCCCGCCACGACCTGGTTCTCGAGATGTTCACCGCGGTACACGCCGCCTTCCCCCGATTCGTCCGTAGCGCCAACGCGCTTCACGCCGTCCGACTGCTCATCGAACTGCTCGCCGACGACGCGGCCGTGCGCGCTGCCGGCCCAACCCCCCTGGCCCGCGCCCTAGTCGCCTGCGCGTCCGGACGCACCCCGTCGGGTGCTCTGGCCGCCGGCGGTCCCACCACGGTGCTGCGGGTGCGCCGCCTCGGCGGGCGGCCCAACAGCCGCGTCCTGGCGGCGACCGCCTACCTCGCCGCGGCCGCCGTGCTCGTGGTGCCCACCGTCGCGCTGGCGGTGCCCTGGCTGACAGAACTTCATCGACTGTTCATCGCGTAATCATTTCTGCCATAAAGCTGTTGTGCCACAACAAAAAATCGAGAGGCTGCCCGAATGAGCTCGTCTGCAAACTCTGACACGACCGGCACCGCTCAGATCGGGGTCACCGGCCTGGCCGTGATGGGGTCGAACATCGCCCGCAACTTCGCCCATCACGGATACACCGTCGCGCTGCACAACCGATCGATCGCCAAGACCGACGCGTTGCTCAAGGAGCACGGTTCGGAGGGCAAGTTCGTGCGCAGCGAGACCATTCCGGAATTCCTTGCCGCCCTTGAGAAGCCGCGCCGGGTGCTGATCATGGTCAAGGCGGGCGACCCGACCGACGCCGTCATCAATGAGCTCGCCGACGCGATGGAAGAAGGCGACATCATCATCGACGGGGGCAACGCGCTCTACACCGACACCATCCGTCGGGAGAAGGCGATACGCGAGCGTGGCCTGCACTTCGTCGGCGCAGGCATCTCGGGCGGCGAAGAAGGCGCGCTCAACGGCCCGTCCATCATGCCTGGCGGTCCTGCCGAGTCCTACAAGTCGCTCGGCCCGCTGCTGGAGGAGATCTCGGCGCACGTCGACGGCGTGCCCTGCTGTACGCATATCGGCCCCGACGGATCGGGCCACTTCGTCAAGATGGTGCACAACGGCATCGAATACTCCGACATGCAGCTGATCGGCGAGGCCTACCAGCTGCTGCGCGACGGACTCGGCAAGTCCGCTGGCGAGATCGCCGACGTCTTCACCGAATGGAACAAGGGCGACCTGGACAGCTACCTGGTTGAGATCACCGCCGACGTGCTGCGTCAGACCGACGCCACGACCGGCAAGCCGCTGGTCGACGTCATCCTCGACGAGGCGGAGCAGAAGGGCACCGGCCGCTGGACCGTCAAGTCGGCACTCGACCTCGGCGTCCCCGTCACCGGCATCGCCGAGGCGGTGTTCGCCCGCGCGCTGTCGGGTTCGGTCACGCAGCGCAAGGCAACCACGGGTCTGGCATCGGGCGACCTCGGAAAAAAGCCAAGTGACGCCGAGAAGTTCACCGAAGATGTCCGCCAGGCGCTCTACGCCTCGAAGATCGTCGCCTATGCGCAGGGCTTCAACCACATCCAGGCCGGCAGCGCCGAATACGACTGGGGCATCACCCCTGGCGACCTCGCCACCATCTGGCGCGGTGGCTGCATCATCCGGGCGAAGTTCCTGAACCGGATCAAGGAAGCGTTCGACGAGGACCCGGACCTGCCGACGCTCATCGTCGCGCCGTACTTCCGCAGCGCGATCGAGTCGGCGATCGACAGCTGGCGCCGCGTCGTCGTCACCGCCACAGAGCTTGGCATCCCGATCCCCGGTTTCAGCTCGGCCCTGTCCTATTACGACG
>JAVRPX010000728.1:0-4435 GCA_032161985.1 Mycobacterium sp. | reverse complement strand
CCAGCCGATCCTCGATCAGGTGGCACAAAACCTCGCTGTCGACGGACGACGCGAACCGATGACCCGCCGTGGTCAGCGCGTCCCGCAGCCCGTCGGCATTCTCGATGATTCCGTTGTGCACCAAGCTGATTCGGCCCGTGCAGTCGTTATGCGGGTGTGCGTTGCCCTCGGTGACCGAACCGTGGGTTGCCCACCGGGTGTGCCCGATACCCACTCCGGCGAGGTCAGGACCGGCCCACTCGCGCACCTCCCGCTCCAGTGCCCCGATCCGTCCCACCGTCCGCAGCCGCGCGACCTCGCCGCTGGTGGTTTGCACCGCGACCCCAACCGAGTCGTAACCGCGGTACTCGAGACGGCGCAGTGCGATGAGCAGGAAATCGATGGCGGGCGCATGCGTCCGGCAAGCGATGATGCCGCACATCACCCGGTCTCCCGTCCCGAGCGCGCCGCGAAGAAATCAACGTGCGGTGACGACAATGAGTGCCGCGCGGACGGCTGTGCGATCGACTTGCGGGCCGGCTGCCGGCGATACCCGCAGTACCGGAAAACCAGCAACTCGTGCCCCTGGGCCGGCCTCGCAAGCAGACATTTCGGATTTGTGACCGAGGAAGGCGATGGCAAATTCGTCGTCGGCAAAGTCGACGCAGACCAGGCCGCCGGCAGTAGCCGAGCTCGGATCAGACCCCCCCGTGAAAACACGGCTTAACCATCCGATGGTCGACCGCGCCCGTACATGGACCGTCGGAGCCAACTTCGGATAGGCCTGGATCTAGTTCCACCTGTCGGCCTGAGAGCGCCACAGCGTCTTCGCGAGTGCCGAGACCAAGCTTGGTCAACACAACTGAGTTATGAACCGCGATGCGCAGTTGCGCCACGATTTCCCCGGTCGACAGCCACCGCGGTCCCTGGTGGCAGTTTACAAAGGAGTTCGCACCTCGCTTGCCAGAAGGAACCGAGAGACAACTTTCGCTGTTCACGCCACCGCCTGAACTTGCGCCTGGATGGAGACGAGCTGCTGTGGTTCTAATCCCGTCTACTTCCCTTAGTGAACCGACCGAAGTGCCGCGAGCAAAGTCCAGGTCGTTCACCTCGCCGGCGGATTTCAACGAACAACTAACCAGGTGGTTAGTGGCCGCCAACGGCCGAACACATCGCAGTCTGGGATGCCGGCCGATTGATCGGTGGGCCGCAGACGCTGCGGCGATGGTGGCGCTCCCACCAACCCCGCCGTCAGTCGGCTGGGCCACCACGGTGCGGTTGGGCCGAGATCATTACGTGCGCCTCGACGCCAATGACTACTCGGTGCATCCTTCAGCGATCGGCCGTAAAGTCACCGTCACCGCAGACCTGAATATTGTTCGGATCCATTGCGACACAACCTACTTGGCGATCGCGGCCAATGGGATCCCTCGGGGGTTGCGTCGGCGTTCCACATGAGCGACGGGCATGGAGACGGATCGGGCGCATACCCGCAGCTTCGTGAGCAGATCTACCCACCGCAGCGCTCGGTCGACTCATTCGGAATCTTCGACTGACTCAGGTTCCGCGGGCTGACTACCTGAGGCCTGGTTAGCTCGACGCAGTGCGATGAGGCCGCTCGGAGGCTTTCTTGACAGCGCTCCGCGCGGTTTGCCGAAGGTTCGAAGCGACGTCGCGCAATGGGTGTGAGGTGCCGAGCTCGGCGTTGGCGTGCTTGGTCGTCGTCGTGACCAATGTGTGTGAGGTGCCCAGCTCGGCGTTGGCGTGCTTAATCGTCGTCGTGACCAATGGGTGATGCGGTCCCACCGTGGCGCGGGTCGGCGTTGTTGTCGTGGCGGAATTCTGCCTTTGCATCATCTGGTTCGCAGGGAGAGATTGCCCAGCGGCTGTGCGGATATTGCTGACCGCGGTGACGACCGAATCCGCGATGACGGTGCCAGCCGCGGTGACCACCCCGGCCGCGGCGGTGACACCGGCGGCGACCGCTCGTCCGGGATCGCCAGTCACTGCCAGTTCCTGCGCTACGGCATCGGGGATTTCGAACGCGCCGGAGAGGACGTCGTTGAAGGCCGGGAAGATGACCGCTGCGCCCACATTGATCGCCCCAACCACTGCCACCTGCAGGACACCCTGCGGCATGACGGTTGGCGTGGGATTAGCCACGATGGGCAAGTTGAGCGCGGTGAAGGTGTCTTGGCGGGCGGTCTGGATAGCCGTGGCTATCCCCGGCAGCCCGCCCGCTGCGGCAGGGACGACGTTGAGCAGGCCGACCACGCCGACCTCGAACGCGTTCAGTGCCCGTGGCGCAACTTCCGTGCCGTCGGCGAGGATGGCCTCCCCCGCCGCAGCGTTCGTGGGCACGGTCACCGAAGCGGCGGTGACGCCGATCGCCTTCAACAGGTCACCCGACTGCAATGCGGTGAGGAACGTACCCGGTGTCTGCAGCGTGGCGACGGTGGCCGTCACGCCAGTCTGGGCGAGGAGCGGGCAGATGATCGAGCAGTAGATGACCTGATTGCCCAGGAAGCTGGTGACGAGCCCGCCGGGTGGAACCGTCGCGGCCGCCAGCTGGACATCCTGCGCCACGGTCGGCGGTGACTGGAACTGGTTGGGCGGAGCCAGAGGCGCGGCGACCAGAGCAGCGACGCCCACGACGGCAATGCCCGTGGCTGCGACGCCCGCGTGCAGGCGGGTTGGTATCTGCATGGTGCCCCCTTGTATCGACGGTGTTATATATCGCACGGATTGCGGGCACGATGGGTTCAATCCCGGCGACGGTCGCCACGTCGCGCGACAAGACGGGGCGCCGGGCGGCACTGAATCGCCCTGGTTCTGATGGAGATGGCTCATTCAGTCGCAATATGTGCCATCCGGGTATGTAATCGTGGCCGCTACGGGCGGGCGCTACTCCGATATGAACCCGGTTGGATTCCGGGAGCACCGGAACATGGCTATCAAGGGCTGCGCCATATTCCGGGTCGCGGTCCCTACCCGCTGCAGGACAGCTTCTCTGCAAGGGGTTTCGGTACCGGGCGACTGCCCCGAGGTCAGTTGACTCGCGGGTGTGAATTTCAGGCCGCGATTGCGACTAGGTTGTGCAGCGGTTCGAACTCTATCGGGGTGAGCTTGCCCAGGGCGCGTTGCCGGCGGCGACGGTGGTAGGTGCGCTCGATCCAGGTCACGATCGCAAGTCGTAGATCAGCCAGGGTTGACCACCGTCGCGCACGCCATCGAGATGACGTTGCCGATGAAGGGGTGAAAGTCGGCAGGTAGTCGACGCGCCACCGCGGCTGCCAACGGCGGACCGATGACCGCGCCGAGGACTGCCGCCACGACGACCGACTGGATGGTGCCCCCGAACGCGAGCACGGTGGCGGGAGCGATGGATACAACCGGGACGAAGGTCGGGTACCAGCCGTATCTCGCCCATTGCCGGTGCCACAGCGTCACCGCGAGCGCCGCGGTCAGGATTTGAGCGATCAGCAACTGTGGCAGTAGTTCTCCGACGTTGCGCCGGCCACCTCGGGCAGGCCCTTGAGGCCGTCGCACACCACGAAGAAGACGTCCTTGACGCCGCGGTTGCGTAGATCGGTGAGCACGCTCATCCAGAACTTCGCGCCCTCCCCGCCGGTGCCGGCCCACAGTCCGAGGATGTCGCGTTCGCCTGCCAAGGTGACGCCGATCGCGGCGTAGAACGGCCGGTTGGCGACTTGGCCGTCGCGGACCTTCACCACGATCGCGTCGATGAAGATCGCGGCGTAGGTTTCATCCAAAGGTCTTACGGCCCAGTCGTTCATCTCCTCGATCACCTTGTCGGTGATCCGGCTGATCGTCTCCTTGGACACCGATGCGCCGTAGATCTCGGCGAAGTGCGCCGAAATCTCCCCGGTGGTCAGACCCTTGGCATACAGCGACAACACCACCTCGTCAACGCCCGACAAACGGCGTTGACGTTTCTTGACGATCTGGGGCTCGAACGTCGCGGCCCGGTCCCGCGGCACATCGAGTTCGACGGGACCGGTCGTGTCGGTCAGCACCGTCTTGGACCGGGTGCCGTTGCGGATGTTTCCCGTCCCCGCGCCAGCGGGGTCGTGTTTCTCATAGCCGAGGTGCTCGGTCATCTCTTCATTGAGCGCGGTCTCCAAGACCGCCTTGGTCAGCTGTTTGAGCAGCCCATCGGGCCCGGTCAGCGACAGGCCCTGTTCCTGCGCCAACCGCACCAGCTCGACCGCAGCCTGCTGCTCAGCGGACTGCTCAGCTGCCTTCTTCTTCGCCACATCATCCAGTGTCGTCATCACGGCACCTTCCTCGCCGAGCATCGCTCAGCGTGTCAGGCCGAAAACACCGTTAAATCCACAGTCCCGAAAGCCGTCTCGAAATAGAGCACTTGTGAGACACCAATCCGGCGACACCGACCGCTAGCGTCGGGCCAGTTCGCCGCGTCTCGAAAGTTAGT